>DATCTM010000014.1:0-17021 GCA_036567945.1 Vicingaceae bacterium | reverse complement strand
ATTCCTATAGTTACGGTTGATGAAGATGGCAAGCCTGTCAGCCGTCAGAAAGTAAAAATTGAAATTTATGATGTGTATTGGAGCTGGTGGTGGGAACGCTCAGATAATTATGATTTAGCAAGGTATGTTGCCAATCGTTCTAAAAATCTAATCAAAGAAGAATATATCAATACCACTAATGGAAAAGCCATTTTTGATATGAAATTTGATAGAGATTATTGGGGAAGAAAATTGATAATTGTTACCGATCCTGTTACCGGACATAGTACCGGACAAACTTTTTATATGTCTTATTCCGGTTGGTGGAACAGCAACTCAGGAGATAATCCGGGTGGTGCCGAAATGCTTTCTTTTAGTTGTGATAAAAAAGTGTACCAAGTAGGTGATGAAGTAAAAATTGAATTACCTAATGCAAAAACAGGAAGAGCATTGCTAAGTGTAGAGTCAGGATCATCCGTTATTGAGAAAAAATGGGTAGATGTTTCTGCAGATAACAACACTTTTACGTTTAAAGCTACTGCCGATATGGTTCCTAACGTTTATGTAAATGTAACGTTGATTCAACCACATAACCAAGTGGAAAATGATTTGCCTATACGTTTGTATGGCATTCAGTCTATTGCTGTGGAGGATAAAGCCACACATCTTAATCCTGTTATTAAAATGCCGGAAGAATTAGCCCCTGAAAGTGATTTTAAAGTAACGGTAAGTGAACAAGAAGGTAAAAAAATGACTTACACCATTGCTATTGTGGATGATGGATTGTTGGACTTAACCCGATTTAAAACGCCTAATCCATGGGAAACATTTTATGCTCGAGAAGCCTTAGGTGTTAAAACTTGGGATATGTACAAGTATGTGATGAATGCTTTTTCGGGAGAAATGGCAGGGTTACTAGCTTTAGGTGGTGATGATTACATTAATGCCAAAGGTGGTCCGAAAGCCAATAGGTTTAAACCTGTGGTAATTTATGCAGGACCTTTTACTATCGAAAAAGGAAGTTCAAAAACACATACGTTTAAAATGCCTAATTATGTTGGTTCGGTAAGGACAATGGTAGTAACAGGTAATCAAGGAGCTTATGGATCAGCAGAAAAAACCACTCCGGTAAAAAAGCCTTTAATGGTATTGGCTACATTACCTCGAACATTAAGTCCTAATGAAGAAGTGAAATTGCCTGTAACTGTTTTTGCCATGGACAAAAAAGTAAAAAATGTTTCCGTAAAAATAGAAACAAACAGTTTACTTAAAATTACAGGAAGTAAAACACAAGAACTTACTTTCTCACGCGAAGGTGATGAAGTGGTAAATTTTGATTTAAAAGTTGCTCAAGCCTTAGGTGTTGGAAAAGTAAAAATTACCGCGAAAAGTGGTAATGAAATCGCTACTTACGATTTTGAAATTAATGTTAAGCCGGCAAACCCTGAAATTACTTCGGTAATTAATGCCATGGTAGAACCCGGAAAAACTTGGGAATCTACTTATATGCCTATAGGAATGAGAGGAACAAATAAAGGGACTATTGAAGTTTCAAAAATTCCTCCAATTAATTTAGAAAAGCGTTTGCAATATTTAATCCGATATCCTCATGGATGTTTGGAGCAAACAACATCGGGCGTTTTTCCTCAATTGTATTTAAGCAGTTTATTGGATTTAGACCAAAAACAAAAAGCCGAAATTGAATTTAACATCCGAGAAGGAATTAATAAAATAAAGAAATTCCAATTGTCTGATGGTGGATTAAGTTATTGGCAAGGAAATACCAATACCAACGACTGGGGAAGTAGTTATGCCGGACACTTTATGTTAGAAGCTCAAGCAAAGGGTTATAGTTTGCCGACAGGATTTTTATCTAATTGGATTAAATATCAAACCAAATTGGCAAATGCTTGGCAGTCTCGCGGTGTCAATAAAAACAACTATTACTACTATGGTCAAAACGATGAATTAATGCAAGCTTATCGTTTATATACATTAGCCTTAGCCAAAAAGCCTGCATTAGGAGCTATGAATAGAATGAAAGAGATGAAACAATTATCCGTTTCGGCTAAATGGCGTTTGGCAGCTGCTTATGAATTAGCAGGAAAATCAAGCGTAGCTAAAAAATTAATTGCAAACATTTCAACTACGGTTGAATCGTATAAAGAATTAAGCTATACGTATGGAAGTTCAGAACGTGACCAAGCCATGATTTTGGAAACGTTAACCTTAATGGGAGAAAAAACTACAGGACAAAAAGTACTGAAAGACCTTGCTAAACAATTAGGTTCAGAAAGATGGTTTAGCACACAAACCACTGCTTATAGTTTAATGGCTATTGCTAAATTTGTTGGGGTTACAGGAACACCTTCTGAGCTGAATTTCGATATTTACAGTAATAACGTCAAAGCAAAAAATGTAAAAACTACTGCAAGTATTGCTCAGGATAAACTCGCTGTAAAAGCCGGAAAAGAAGAAAGCATTAAGATTAAAAACAACACCAACCAAACTTTGTTTATTAGTCTTACTTTAAAAGGAATTCCATTGGAAGGAGATAATAGTTCTACTGAAAATGACCTGAAAATGAATGTGAAATACCTCGACATGAATGAAAATGAAATAAGTGTTGACCAATTGAAACAAGGTATGGACTTTATTGCAGAGGTTACTTTCCAACATCCGGGAATAAGAACCCATTACAGAGAAATGGCATTGCATCAAATTTTTCCATCGGGTTGGGAAATTAGAAATACCCGTATGGATTTAGTAGAGACCAATAAAATTGCCGATGTTCCCACTTATCAGGATATTCGTGATGACAGGGTTTACCTCTATTTTGATATTGATAAAAACAAAACCAAACGATTTAGGGTGTTGCTAAATGCTTCGTACTTAGGTAAGTTCTATTTGCCGACAGTTTATTGTGAAGCCATGTACGACAATGAAATCAATGCCAAAAAAGGTGGTAAATGGGTGGAAGTAGTGCAGTAAAGATGTATAATTACATTAAAAAAATTATTTTAAAGCATAAAAAGTTAGTAATCATAAGCATAGTTCTACTAACTTTTTATGCTTTTCTCCTTCCCAAGCAATTATTTAAACAACCGACCAGCACTATTGTTGAAGATGCCAATGGTAATTTGTTAGCCGCTAGTATTGCAACGGATGGTCAATGGAGATTTCCCGAAAATCCTGTTGTTCCTGAAAAATTTAAACAGTGCATTATTCATTTCGAAGATGAATATTTTGAATATCATCCTGGCATAAATCCTGTTTCTGTACTAAGAGCATTGTGGCAAAATATTACCTCAGGCAAGATAAAAAGTGGAGGGAGCACCATTACGATGCAGGTAATTCGTTTATCTCGCCAACAACCTCGAACCATTTTGGAAAAGAGTTATGAAATGATTTTGGCAACAAGATTAGAAGTATCCAAAAGTAAAAAAGAAATCTTGGCGCTTTATACATCTCATGCTCCTTTTGGCGGAAATGTAGTAGGGTTAGATGCAGCTGCGTGGCGTTATTATGGACGTTTACCTGATAAATTATCATGGGGAGAAACAGCTACATTGGCAGTATTACCTAATGCGCCTGCATTAATTTATCCCGGGAAAAATCATGAATTACTACTCAAAAAACGTAATCGTTTGTTGGACAAATTACAGCTAAAAGGCATTATAGATGCTGAAACTACTGAATTGGCTAAAGCAGAAGAATTGCCAACAAAACCGCATTCGCTTCCTCAAATTACACCCCATTTACTCACCCGATTAATTAAAGAAGGACATCAAGGAGAAAATATTCAAACTACTATCAATTTTCATTTACAAGAACAACTGAATCAAATTGCTTCTAATTATCATCGTTTACTCAGCCAAAATGAAGTACATAATTTGGCTATTTTAGTTACAGAAGTAAACAGTGGAAAAGTATTGGCGTATGTCGGAAATTCCGATTGTAAGCATGAAGAGTCGGGTGTTAAAGTGGATATTATTACTGCTCCAAGAAGTTCCGGAAGTATTTTAAAACCTTTTTTGTATGGAGCGTTGTTTAATGAAGGGGAATTATTAGCTGATGCATTGGTGCCTGATGTTCCCACAAGAATATCGGGTTATGCTCCACAAAATTTCGATAGAACGTATGATGGTGCTGTTCCTGCAAGTAATGCGCTAACCCGTTCATTAAATATTCCGGCAGTAAAATTATTACGCAGCTATGGGTTAGAAAAATTCTATGATAATATACAAAAATTAGGCTTTACCACTATAAAAAACCCGGTAAATCATTATGGATTGTCTATTATTTTAGGAGGAGCAGAAACCAATTTGTGGGAATTAAATGGCGTTTATTCCAGTTGGTCGAGGGTGTTAAACAACTATAGAAAATACGATTATCAGTACAATACCAACGATTATTGTATGCCTTATTTTATAGTAAAAGATAGTGTGTTGTCTCAAAAAGAGGAGTTGAAACAATATTATTTATATGATGTTTCCAGCATTTGGCAAACCTATGAGATACTGGCAAATGTTCATCGTCCGAGAGAGGAAAAAGGTTGGGAACATTTTACTTCTTCTAAAAAAGTGGCTTGGAAAACAGGTACCAGCTTTGGACATAGAGATGCATGGGCAGTAGGAACTACTCCTGAATATACTGTAAGTGTTTGGGTAGGAAATGCCGATGGAGAAGGTCGTCCGGGGTTGACAGGCACATTGGTTGCTGCGCCCATCTTATTTGAAGTATTTAAAAAATTACCGCAAACAACTTGGTTTGAACCTCCATATAACAATTTATCTCAGTTGGTGGTGTGTTCCAAAAGTGGTTATCTGTATGGAAATAATTGTGAAAAAGCAGATACCATTTGGGCTCCAAATTCAGGTATAAAATCTAAGGTTTGTCCTTACCACAAATTGGTTTATTTAGATAAAAGTGAGCAATTTCGTGTGAATGACGAATGTTATTCAGTAACTGATATGCAAATTAAAAAATGGATGGTATTACCTCCTATTATGGAGTTGTTTTACAAGACAAAAAATCCAAATTACAAATCACTTCCGCCATTATTAAATAATTGCTATGAAAACACTACTGTAAAAATGGGCATCATTTACCCCGAAAATCTTACTGCTGTTTTTATCCCTAAATTATTAGATGGTACAAGAGGTAAAGTAATTTTTGAAGTAGCTCATGCCAATCCTAATGCTACCATTTTTTGGCATATTGATGATGTATTTATTGCTCAAACTACAGGAGAACATAAAATTGATATTCAATTAGCGTCCGGAGAACATTTGTTAACACTTGTTGATGAATACGGTAGTGAACTTATCCGAAAATTCAATGTGTTGGAGAAAAGGTAATATATCATTTTTTTTAAACTAAAAACAATTATGATTTTTAACATAATAATTCTTTTTAGTTTAATTATTTTTGGGCTTCAATTTTAATTAAACTAAAAATGGCAGACGATAGATTTCAAGCTCCTGATTATTATAATTTAGATGAGCTTTTAACGGAAGAACACAAATTGATTAGAGATACGGTAAGAGCATGGATAAAAAAAGATGTTTCTCCAATTATTGAAGAATATGCTCAAAAAGCAGAATTCCCTAAACAAATTATTCCGGGATTAGCAGAAGTTGGTGGTTTCGGACCTTATATTCCAGAAGAATATGGTGGACCTGGCTTAGACCAAATTGCTTACGGATTAATTATGCAAGAATTAGAAAGATGCGATTCAGGAGTTCGTTCTACTTCATCTGTACAAAGTTCATTGGTTATGTATCCTATTTGGAAATACGGCAACGAAGAACAAAAAATGCGTTTTTTACCCAAATTGGCTACAGGAGAATTTATGGGATGTTTTGGATTAACTGAGCCTGATCATGGTTCAAATCCGGGTGGAATGGTAACCAATTTTAAAGATATGGGCGACCATTATTTATTGAATGGAGCTAAAATGTGGATTACCAATGCTCCTATTGCTGATGTGGCAGTAGTTTGGGCAAAAAGCGAAGAAGGTAGAATTCATGGATTATTGGTAGAAAGAGGAATGGAAGGCTTTACTACTCCTGAAACACATGATAAATGGTCGTTGAGAGCATCTATTACCGGAGAGTTAGTTTTTGATAATGTAAAAGTCCCTAAAGAAAATTTATTACCTAATAAATCCGGATTAGGAGCACCTCTTGGTTGTTTAGATTCAGCTCGTTATGGTATCGCTTGGGGAGCTATAGGTGCAGCAATGGATTGTTATGATTCAGCACTTCGCTATTCTAAAGAGCGTGAGCAATTTGGAGTGCCGATTGCTTCTTTTCAGTTGACACAAAAGAAATTAGCTGAAATGCTTACTGAAATTACCAAAGCACAGTTATTAACTTGGCGTTTGGGCGTGTTACGAAATGAAGGTAAAGCTACTTCAGCACAAATTTCTATGGCAAAACGTAACAATGTAGATATGGCACTTAAAATTGCCAGAGAAGCACGACAAATACACGGAGCAATGGGTATTACTAGCGAGTATTCTATTATGCGACATATGGCTAACTTAGAGTCGGTAATTACTTACGAAGGCACACACGATATTCACTTGTTAATTACAGGTATGGATATTACCGGAATTAGTGCTTTTAAGAATGATGGTACTCAGTTTAGTTAATTATAATTCATAATTACTTACATAACCCGATCAAGTTTTTGGTCGGGTTTTTTGTTGTATATTTGTTATATGAAAATAATTATAAGATGAAATAAATTAGATAGTTAAAAAGAAGTATTTTGAAAAAATCAAATGATAAATTTTACTATTGGATATTGCCTTGTATTATAGGAAGCTTAATTTATACTATCTTTTTTTAGGTAAATTTATTTCTGAAGAAGTATTTGATGTCTTTTTTTATGACTACTTAATATTTGTTTTGTTATTCAGCTTATTGAGTTTAATAGTTACTTTACCTTATGTTTTGTTTTGTAAATTAGTATTGTTACGATTACAAAACTCGAATTTATATATTGTTTTAAGTTTCATCGTGTTAATGTTAATTTCCTATATAATCTCTTTCTTTTTGATGAAAAGTTTTGTTGAACCATTATTTTTAGTTGCTTCCTACGGGCTTATAGGTGTATCAACTATTATTATATATTTTAATCGGGAGCAATAAAGTGCTTTGTTTTTCCTTGAGTAGCTTTAGCGGAGACAAGGAATCCAGTCTAATAGATAGACTATTAATTTATAAATGAATTCGTTTTGGACCCCTGATCTTCGTTGCACTTCGTCAGGGAAGAATTAAAAAGAAATATATTCCTCAGGGTTTAGCGGAATACCATTGTACCACAATTCAAAATGCAAGTGAGGACCTGACGAAAATTCTCCGGTATTTCCAATAATGGCAATGATTTCTCCTGCACTTACCCTGTCGCCAACTTTTTTATGTAAAATAGAATTGTGTTTGTAAACTGAAATTAAATTGTTTTCGTGTTGTAACTGAATAACATATCCTGATTCGTTAGTCCACTCGGCAAAAATTACGGTTCCTTCTAGGGTAGCTTTTATAGGTTCATTTTTAGGTGCCACAATATCAGTTCCCAAATGTTTATTGGTAGATTTCATGTTAAATGAATTGGTAATGGTACCTTTTAGCGGACTATAAAAAATAAAACTGCTTATGGTAGATGGGTTTTTATTTGCCGAAGCAAAAAGGTTATATTTTTCCTCAGTTTCTACCATGGTTCTTAAAATAGAATCTTCCTGACTTCTAAGATTAGTAATGCTTTTATAATCTAAACTGGAATCTATATGTGTTTCCTGATTAAAATCTATAGGGTTACCCTGAATAATGTTTTTAATGTTATCAATATACAACTGTTTTTCTGCCAAAACAACTTCCATAGAATCTACTTTAAGCGCATTTTGAAGTCCTGTTTTTCTAACATTTACATTAGCATAACCCGGAATAAATTCTCTAATTGGCGTAAAAGCAATTAGCAAAGTAACGGCAGTAATTAAAAAAATGATAGAAACACCAACAATAGAAAACACGTTAAGTCTGGATAGACGAAGTGAAACTTTTTCTTCAAAAGTATCATCATTCAGAATTACCAAACGGTACTTATGCTTCAATTTTTGAAACTTCTTTTTCTTTGGTCGACTCATTTATTTTACGCTGCTATTGAAAATATTTTGACAAATGTAGGTAAAAACTAAAAAAGCCATTACTCAAACCTTAGATAAAACAAAAATGTTAGCTTTTTTTAACAGCCTCAAAACGCAAAAAAAGTTGCGTTATTAAATCAACTTAAAAATCATCACTTAAAATTTAATTAGCTAAATTTGTCGGTTCAACTAAGTCAATATGACAGAAAACCAAAGAAAATGTTATTTTGGTAATCATTTTGACAACCAATAGAAAAATAAAAACATATAATGTCAGCAGAAGGATTATTAGGTAAAGTACTAAAAACATTTTTAGGAAGTAAAAAAGATAGAGATATAAAAGAATTATCTCCAATTATAGATAAAGTTGCAGCTGTTTACCCTCAGCTAAGTTCATTAAGCAATGATGAATTACGAGCAAAAACAACTTATTTCAAAGAAAAAATTAAAGAGAAAACCAGTTCGCTGGAAAATCAAATAGAAGAATTAAAGCAAAAAATTGAGGCAGATGCATCTTTAAGCATTAGCGAAAAAGAAAAAATTTATGCTGAAATTGATGAATTAGACAAACAAGTGCTTACTAAAATTGAGGAAGCCTTATTGGAAATTCAACCCGAAGTTTTTGCAGTAATGAAAGAAACTGCCAGAAGATTCTCTCAAAATGAAACCATAGAAGTTACTGCTTCGCAAATGGATAGAGATATTGCTGCCATTAAAGATAATGTAGAAATTAATGGTGACAAAGCTACTTACTACAACTCGTGGTTAGCTGCCGGTTCCGAAATTGTTTGGGACATGGTACATTATGATGTTCAGTTGATTGGGGGGTCTGTATTGCATCAGGGGAAAATTGCTGAAATGATGACAGGTGAGGGGAAAACCTTGGTAGGGACATTGCCTGTTTACCTCAATGCATTAGCAGGAAGAGGTGTCCATTTAGTAACTGTTAACGATTACTTGGCAAAAAGAGATAGCGAGTGGATGGCTCCTTTGTTTGAGTTCCATGGGTTAACAGTTGACTGTATTGACAAGCACCAGCCTAATTCTCCAGAAAGAAGAAAAGCCTATTTGGCAGACATTACTTACGGAACAAATAATGAGTTCGGTTTTGATTACCTTAGAGATAATATGGCTCGTTCTCCGGAAGATTTAGTACAGAGAAAACATCATTATGCTATTGTGGATGAGGTGGATTCTGTATTAATTGATGATGCAAGAACGCCATTAATTATTTCCGGTCCAACGCCAAAAGGCGACAAGCATGAATTTTATGAATTGAAACCAAGAGTAGAAAAGTTGATGGCTGCACAAAAAGCATTTGTTAACACAGCTTTAACTCAAGCCAAAAAACTACTTGCTCCTGCTATCAATAATGAAAAATTAAGCAAAGAAGCTTTAGAAGAAGGTGGCTTAGCGTTGCTTAGAGCTCACAGAGGCTTACCAAAAAACAAAGCGTTAATTAAGTTTTTAAGTGAGCATGGAATAAAAGCTATCCTACAAAAAACAGAAAATTTTTATATGCAAGACCAAAACAAGGAAATGCATAAAGCTGATGCTGAATTGTTTTTTATTATTGATGAAAAATCTAATTCTGTAGAACTTACTGATAAAGGGATTGATTTAATTACCGGAACAGGTGATGACCCTAATTTCTTTATTTTACCGGACATTGGTTCTGAAGTAGCTAAGTTGGAAAAATCGGTTAGCAACGAAAAAGAAAAACTTGCTGAAAAAGATAAAGTAATTCAAGATTACTCTATAAAAGCAGAAAGAATTCATACCATCAACCAATTATTAAAAGCGTATGCCATGTTCGAGAATGATGTGGAATATGTGGTGATGGACAACAAAGTAAAAATTGTTGATGAGCAAACAGGTCGTATTATGGATGGAAGACGTTATTCTGACGGTCTTCACCAAGCGATAGAGGCAAAAGAAAATGTAAAAATTGAAGCGGCAACACAAACGTATGCTACGGTTACGCTTCAAAATTATTTTAGAATGTACCACAAACTTTCGGGTATGACGGGTACTGCCGAAACAGAATCTCAAGAATTTTGGGATATTTATAAGTTAGATGTTGTTGTAATTCCAACCAACAGACCTATACAACGAAAAGACAAAGAAGATTTAGTTTATAAAACTACCAGAGAAAAATACAATGCCATTATAGATGAAATAGTGGCTTTGGTGGAAGCAAAAAGACCTGTTTTGGTAGGAACAACTTCTGTTGAAATTTCTGAATTGTTAGGTAGAATGCTTAAAATGAAAGGCATTAAACATAATGTATTAAATGCGAAATTACATCAGCGTGAAGCAGAAATTGTAGCTGAAGCAGGAAAGCCAGGAGCAGTAACCATTGCCACCAATATGGCTGGTAGAGGTACCGATATTAAGTTGGGAGAAGGAGTTAAAGAAGTTGGTGGTTTAGCTATTGTTGGTACAGAAAGACACGATTCTAGAAGGGTAGATAGACAGCTTAGAGGTAGAGCAGGACGACAAGGAGACCCGGGTTCTTCTCAGTTTTTTGTTTCATTGGAAGATAATTTAATGCGTTTGTTCAATTCTGAGCGAATCATTAAACTAATGGACAGAATGGGTATTGAAGAGGGCGAAGTAATTCAGCACTCTATGGTAAGTAAATCCATTGAACGAGCTCAAAAGAAAGTAGAAGAAAACAATTTTGGTATTAGAAAAAGATTGCTGGAATATGATGATATTATGAACGCTCAGCGTGAGGTGATTTATACTAAAAGAAGAAAAGCGTTGTTTGGCGAAAGATTGGGTGTTGAAATTTCTAATATGATTTATGATATTGCTGAAGCTTTGGTAGAAGAAAATCAGGAAATGAGGGATTTCGAAAATTTCCAATTAGACTTAATCAGATACTTATCTATTGAGAGTCCTGTAGATGAGAAAACTTTCTTAGAAAGCAAACCGGAAGAACTTACAGAAGATATTCATGAGTTAGCTTACAATCACTATTTAAGAAAATCTGAAGCCTTAGCAGAAACAGCTTTTCCGGTAATTAAAGATGTTTATGAAAACCAAGGAGCAACGTATGAGAATATTTTAGTTCCGATTACCGATGGAATAAAAAGCTTAAATGTTCCTACACCACTTCAAAAAGCGTATGAATCTCAAGGAAAAGAGTTGGTTAAATCTATAGAGAAAGGTGTAATTCTTGCCATTATTGATGATAACTGGAAAGAGCATTTAAGAGAAATGGATGATTTGAAACAATCGGTTCAGAATGCAGTTCATGAGCAAAAAGATCCGTTATTGATATACAAATTTGAAGCTTTTAAATTGTTCCAATCTATTTTGCTAAAAATGAATAAGGAAATTGGTAGTTTCTTAATGAAATGCGGATTACCTAAACCAAAAGATGGAGAGATTAAAGCAAAAGAAGCTACTCCGGCACCAAAATCGGATTTAGATAAATTGGAAACTAGCCGACCAGATAATGCAGGTAATCCGGCACAACCAAATCAACAAGAAAAGCCAAAAGCTCAACCCGTAAGAGTAGAGAAAAAAGTGGGTAGAAATGATTTGTGTCCGTGTGGAAGTGGAAAAAAATACAAACAATGCCACGGAAAATTAGAATAATATCTCTTTTTCTTTTTGGATTAGTTTCTTCAATTTATTCACAAGAAAAAGAAGATCAAAAAAATCTCTTTTTTGAAGGTGAATATGCTGCCGGAAAAATTATTCCCAATTTTTTTGACAATTTCCCGAAGAACACCATGCAAAATACCGTGTCATTTTCTGTAGGAAACTACAGAACAGATACTACCAAATGGGAAAGGTATTATAACTTTCCTGAAGTTGGTTTTAGCTTAAATTTTTCTCATTTTGGCAACAATCAAATTTTCGGACAACAAGTAAGTTTAGCAAGGTTTATAGATTTTAGTGTTTTTAATAAATCTAAACACAACTATCATCTAAAATTAGGCTTGGGAATGTCTTATTTTAATAAGACTTATCATCCTGTTAATAATCCTGAAAACATTATTGTTAGTGCTCCTTTTACTTGGGATTTTAGAATTGCGTTGAACAGAGAAATTCTTTCGAGAGATAAATTTTCCTTAAAACTTGGGGTGGGATTAGCGCATCAATCTAACAGTCATGTAAATTTACCCAACAAGGGAATGAACTCTTTTTTAATAGGAATTTCAGGACAGTTTTATGAAAACGTTAAAAAAGAAAGACCTGTAGTTAACAATGATTACAATCGTTCTAAAAAGTCTTTTGTCAAATTCCGATACGGATTAGGTTATCATGAGCAAAGTGAAAATGAAGGGCCTGTACAAGGCATTAATCAACCTGTACATTCTGCTTCGTTAGGTTATGGATATACCATTAACCATCATTCAAAAGTGAGTGTGGGTTTTACCTATCGGTTTTATCAGCATTATTACAATGATTTATCTGCTAACAGAGGCGATAAATTGAGTGGTGATCCTACTTTACAAGCTTCTAACTTTATTTTATTTGTAAATAATGAATTCCTTATGGGACATGTAGGTTTAGATTTAGAATTGGAATTTAATTTATACAAACCCTATTTTAATTATCACCATCCTTCAAAAGGTGTAATTTCTACGTTGAGGCAAATCTTATCTACCCGTAAGGGATTAAATTTTTATGCTAAAAACACCAATACGCTACCAA
Organism: Vicingaceae bacterium; assembly: GCA_036567945.1. GTDB lineage: Bacteria > Bacteroidota > Bacteroidia > Flavobacteriales_E > Vicingaceae > BRH-c54. The sequence goes on along the minus strand of DATCTM010000014.1, from coordinate 4,216 downwards.
AAAACAATTTGTTTTTAGGTGTTTATGTTAATACCAATATGGGAATTGCCGATTTTTTAGAGTTCAGTATAGGGTATAATCATAATTTTTAAGTACTCTTTCTTTACCGTCACTACTAAGTATTGTGTTGGACTTTTTGAGCTGGAGTTGAAGTAGTTTTTTTGCTTTTTTTGTTATGTCATGTCGAACAAAATTTTACAAGTTGAGGTACTCAACTTAGTAAAATGCAGCTAGAGACATCTTGTTTCTTGGGATTTGAATTTTTAATTGGATGCAAAGGTCAATCAATAAGAAGATATTTAACAATAACTCTTTTATTTTAAATTAATGAATTGTTGCGGCTTCGCGGTCGACAGCATTTTTCTATTCCTCATACTTCGGAATGAAAAATTTTGCTCAATATGACAGAAAAACAACTCATAACTAACAACACCCAACAAAAGAAAAAATATTACTTTTACACCTATGAACCCATTATACATAAAAGCATTACACATCATATTTGTAGTCACTTGGTTTGCCGGGTTGTTTTACATTGTTCGGTTGTTTATCTACCATGTAGAAGCAGAAAGCAAAGAAGAAAGTGCTAAAGCCATTTTGCAAGAACAATATAAAATCATGAGCAGACGCTTATGGTATGGCATTACTTGGCCATCAGCAATATTAACCGCTTTTTTTGCAGGTTGGTTGCTCTATACCAATTTTGGGTATTATTTATCGCAACCGTGGATGCATGTTAAACTTACCTTTGTAATGGCATTGTATGTTTACCATTTTATGTGTCATCGTATATTTGTGCAGTTGCAACAGAATAAAATTAAGTACTCTTCCTTTAAATTACGTATTTGGAATGAAGTAGCTACCGTTTTTTTATTTGCCATTGTATTTTTGGTTACCCTCAAAGAAGCCATGAGCTGGGTTTGGGGAGTGGTAGGTATTGTACTTTTTGGTATATTGCTGATGTTAGCCATCAGAGCTTACAAAAAAGTGAGAGAAAAGTAAATGGGTGAGTTAATTTGTGGACGTGTGAATTGAAAACTCCAAGATGATTAGAAAATTTGCTTACATATTGAGTTTATTATTTTTCTCTATTTCTGTATCAGCACAAGAAACAGAAGCTGAAAAGCTATACAGAACCTTTAATCATAAATCATCAATACCAATTGAGAAGGCTAAAAATAAAAAGCCCGAAGATGTTCAAGGATTATATGTTCGTAATTATGAGGATACAATTTTCCCCAACAAAGAAATATTAAAATATAAAAATCTTGAGCATTTAAACATTTTAGGAAAGTGGAAAAAAGATACTACTAATCAAAAGTTCCCCATTTCGTTAAAAATTGATGTTGAATTGTTAAAACAGTTTCCCAAGTTAAAATTTTTAACCTTGTCTTATTTTGATTTGTCTGATTTTCCTGAAGACATCTATGAGTTGGATAATTTAACATTGTTGAGGTTAGATTTATGTAACATAGATAGTCTTCCTTTGGGGATAACAAAAATGAAGAGTTTAGAAGTTTTGAGTTTAAGGCTTAATAACATTAAGAAATTGCCAAAAGATATTGCTGATTTAAACACTTTATTAATATTGGATTTGAATAATAATTTAAGCACCTATCCCTAAGATTATTTTTAAAAAAATAAATTTAAGGTTTATTTTAATTTAATTCTTTAAACTCCACTAATTCCGTTTATTTTTAACACTTTATCAACAGGAATACCACAAGTAACAAAACAAATCATTGATAAAACAGAATAATGTATAGTTACAACAATATGGCAATTTTCACAATACAGACACTTATCATATAATTGATAAGAAAGAAAGCATCCTATAAAGAAAAAGGTTATTATTCTTATCCAATTTATAATTTTAACCCATATACTTACTTTTACCTCTACGTATTGTGTTGCAGAATTTACCTCTAATTCTTGTTCCATGTTAAAAATTCCATTTTAATTTAGTATTACATATATGACACTTCTGTTGTTTATATTCTACACCAGAGGAACAAGCTGGACACTTATATTTAACTTTTTTACTTTTGTTATTTTTAGCAATTTCCCCTATTAAATAAGCTCCACCAATAATACCAGCTATCGCCAATAAAGCACCAATAATTCCTTTTTCCTTTTCAGCCATAAAAACACTATGTTTATAATTATAAAGTGCTAAATTAGTAAATAAAATACTTATAAGACAAAGTGTTAGGACAAATATAAAAACATAATTACCCATAAACCACCCCCTTTACTTGTTTAACTGATTCAGCCTTCCAATGGCTTAGGGTTTTATCATGTTTTAAGGCATTTTTAAGGTATTTCTCAAACTCATTACCTCTGTAATATCTGTTATTAAATTTCCACTCGTATTCTAACAAATAAAGGGGTAAGTACTTTTTAGAAATAGCCTTATAACTTCCTTTTATTCCATTTTTTACATAACTCCAAAATCCCTCTATTGTATTAACGTGAACTATTCCCCTACTAAATGCTTTAGAGTGATTTATTTGAAGTCTATCAATATATTTTTCTAATTCATTATATGACCTAAAACCGTCTGTTACTAATATGGAGTTTTCCTTTTTAGCATAGGTTTTAAGCATTGCTAAAAGGTTTCTTTTACTTAGTTTTTCGATTACCTTAGTTTTAACCTTTCCTTTACGTTGCACCATTCCAGCAACCGAAACTTTGTTTGTTCCCCTGCCTCTTTTTAGAGTTACACTTGATAAGTCGGGGTAATTCCCCTCTTTACTTGTATTCTTTTTTCTACGTTTACCGCCAAAATAACTCTCATCCATTTCAATAATACCATTCAAACAAGTATTTTCTTCTAACATACCTATTCTTACACGCATGGCTGTATAGTAAGCAGTTTTATATGTTATACCCATGTGCCTTTTTATTTCGTTGGCAGCCATTCCGCTTTTTGCATTAAGCATTAAGGCAATAATTTGAAACCAAATAGGCAATTCAAGTAAAGTTCCCTCAAAAATAGTGTCTGTAAATACACTAAATTGCTCTTTACAACTTTTACAGACGTACCGTTTTTTAAGGGCATCAACAATTCTTACCTTATTTTTATCACAATTAGGGCAAGTTACAGTTTTACCCCACCTTAATTTCTCCAATAAATTCAAGCATTTCTGTTGATTGGAGTATTTTAATTGTATTTCTCTTATATTTGTCGCCATATACTGTATTTATTAGGACTAAGCTAGTTAAAAAATAATCTTAGGGATAGGTGCTATAATTTATTTACATCTATTCCGCAGGAAATTGTAAAAATGAACAGTATAAAAAAAATATCTTTAGGAAACGTTGAAACTCAAAAAGAAGCAGCTCCGACAAAATATTTCCCGTTTTATAGTAATTTGAATAAGATAGATTACATTAAAGAAATGGATATTATTAAACAAGTTCTTACAAAAGAACATGTAAACGTTTTTCATTTACATATACTCACTTGTGAAGATAAAAACAATGTGTATAGAATTTTAAGTAATAAAGAATTATCAGCTAAAATGGGATTAAAGAGAAAAAGCCTTGTAAGGTCTACAGTAATTAATTTGTTTTTCTATATGAAGTTTGAAAAATTCATTTATCCTATCCCACCAAAACCTTATTTTTATTAATCACCCCATATACTTTACCGTTTAGTTTTTTACCGATAAATGGTGAGTTTTTAGATTTAGAAACTATATCGCTAGTAGCAAGTTGGGTTTCGCTGTTAGGGCTAAATAAGGTAAGGTTGGCTGCTGTTTTTTCTTTTATTTCAGGAATGCTTAGGTGCAGCAATTGGCGTGGTGCAACGGTTATTTTCTCAATAAAATGGGCTAAGGGCAATTTGTTTTTAATGGCGGTATGAGCAACTGCAAAAGAAGTCTGTAAGTTAATGATGCCAAAAGCCGCATGGTCGAACTCACATTTTTTGTTTTCAATATTTTCGGGAGTGTGGTCGGAGCAAATAATATCTATCGTTCCTTCTTTCAGTCCTTTAATTAATTCTTTTTGGTCTTCTTTGGTTCTTAATGGAGGCAACACTTTGTAGTTGCTGTCAAAAGTTTCCAATGCGGTTTCGTCTAGCAGTAAGTGGTAAGAATTTACATCGGCAGTAACTTTTAATCCTTTAGCCTTAGCTTGCTTTATCAGTTCTACCGATTTTTTTGCAGAAATATTGGTTAAGTGAATCGCTGCATCACAGTATTCAGCTAAA
>DATCTM010000013.1:0-8928 GCA_036567945.1 Vicingaceae bacterium | reverse complement strand
TTAGGGTTAATTGGAGCAGGATCTATGTATCCGGAAGTTTTTCATGAACATATAAAAAAATGCAAAAATGCTACAACAAAGCCATTTGGTGTTAATTTACCAATGTTGTATCCACAAATGGATGAAATGATTAAAATCATTCTTGAGGAGAAAATAAAAATTGTTTTTACCTCAGCAGGAAATCCAAAAACCTACACTTCTTATCTTCAAGAACATGGAATAACAGTAGTGCACGTTGTCCCGGGTGTTAAATTTGCCTTAAAAGCACAAGAGGCTGGAGTTGATGCTATCGTTGCTGAAGGTTTTGAAGCCGGTGGACACAATGGAAGAGATGAAACAACTACGCTTTGTTTAATTCCTATGGTAAAAAAAGAACTGCACATCCCAATTATTGCAGCTGGAGGTATTGCCACTGGAAATGCAATGCTTGCTGCTTTAAACCTTGGTGCTGATGGTGTTCAAATGGGAAGTAGGTTTGCTGCATCTGAAGAAGCTTCTTCTCACATTAATTTTAAAAATGAAATTGTAAAAGCCAAAGAAGGGGATACTTTATTAACACTTAAAGAAGTTACTCCTGTTAGGTTATTAAAAAACAAATTCTTCAATGATGTTCAGATAGCCATCCAAAATGGAGCTAATGCTGAGGAACTAAAAAACTTGTTAGGAAGAGGTCGTGCAAAAAAAGGAATGTTTGAAGGCGATTTAGAAGAAGGGGAGTTAGAAATTGGTCAAGTTTCCGGATTAATTGACGATATAAAACCTGTTAAAGAAATTATTGAAACCATCATTAAAGAATACCATCAAGCAATTGCAGCAATTAATTCACCTAAATTTCAATTTTAAAAATCAATATGATTCAATTCGAAAAATTTACTTTAAGCAATGGTTTAAAAGTTATTGTTCATCAAGATATTTCAACTCCTATTGTAGCTTTTAATGTATTATACAATGTGGGTGCAAGAGATGAAGATGAAAACCATACCGGTTTTGCTCATTTATTTGAACATTTAATGTTTGGGGGGTCTGTAAACATTCCAAACTTTGATGAACCTTTACAAAAAGTGGGAGGAGAAAACAATGCTTTCACTTCCAATGACATTACTAATTATTATATTACCCTTCCTAAAGAAAATTTAGAAACTGCTTTTTGGTTAGAATCAGACCGAATGTTAAGTTTAGCTTTTACTGATAAAAGCCTTGAAGTTCAACGTCAGGTAGTAATTGAAGAATTTAAACAAAACTATTTAAATCAGCCTTATGGCGATGTTTGGCTTTTACTCAGACCTTTAGCTTATCAAGCTCATCCATACAAATGGGCCACTATTGGAAAAGAAATTAGCCACATTGAAAATGCTACCATGCAAGAGGTAAAAGACTTCTTCAATATTTATTATACTCCAAATAATGCTATTTTATCCGTTGCCGGAAATATTGAGTTAAATGAAATAAAACAGCTTACAGAAAAATGGTTTGGAAGCATTCCATCAGGAAATAATAATAACAAAAACTTACCTAAAGAGCCGGCACAGAAAGAAGCAAGGCGATTGGAAGTAAAAAGAAAAGTACCGGCAAATGCTATTTATAAAGCTTACAAAATGTGTAGCAAAACTCATCCAGATTTTTATGCAACCGATTTACTTACTGATATTCTATCTTTAGGAAACTCATCTAAACTTTATATTTCTCTTATCAAAGAACAAAAACTTTTCAGCAATATTAATGCTTACGTTTTAGGAAGTTTTGATGACGGACTTCTTATTATTAGTGGTCATATTTCTGAAAACGTATCTTTTAGTGATGCGGAAAATGGAATTATTAATGAACTCGAAAAAATAAAAAAACTAGCAGTAACTCCTAAGGAATTAGAAAAAGTAAAAAACAAAGTGGAGTCTATGCAAGCGTTTTCTGAAACCAGTGTTTTAAATAAAGCCATGAACCTTGCTATTAATGAACTTTTAGGTGATGCAAACAAAGTAAATACTGATATAGAAGCCTATAGAAAAGTTGCTGCTGAAGACATAAGAAGGTTGGCAAACGAAATTTTTAACGAGTCCAATTGTTCTACTCTTATTTACGCAAAAGAAGAATAAAAAACTTTGATTTTTTTATTCTACCTCACCCGTAACTACCTAAAAAAGTAGTTACGACCTCTCCAAAGGAGAGGTAAAGCGGAATCTCTCAGAGCTATGCTCTGAGATGGTTTTAAATTAATTTAACTTATTTTACCTTTTTTGCCTGATACAATTGGCTTAATTTTATCCCTCAATAAATTAAGTCATTAATACGATTAATACATACATATGAAAATCGGAATAGTTTGTTATCCAACCTTTGGGGGAAGTGGTGTTGTTGCCACCGAACTAGGAAAAGCACTTGCTGCAAAAGGAAATAAAGTTCATTTTATATCTTATCAGCAACCATTTAAGTTAGATCTTTTCTCCGAAAATATTTTTTATCATGAAGTAAAAGTTACCAATTACCCTTTATTCGATTATCAACCTTACGAACTGGTATTAACAAGCAAATTAGTAGATGTTATCAAATTTGAAAAGTTAGATGTGCTTCATGTCCACTATGCTATTCCACATGCTTCTGCAGCTTATATGGCTCAACATATTTTAAAATCCGAAGGCATAAACATACCTTTTATTACTACCTTGCATGGAACAGATATTACCCTTGTTGGAAAAGATAAATCATTTGCTCCTGTAATTACTTTTGCCATTAATGAATCTAATATTGTAACGGCTGTCTCTGAAAGTTTAAAACAAGATACTTTAGCTCATTTTAATGTTAAAAGAGAAATTAAAGTTATTCCCAACTTCATTTGCTTTTCAGATTATGAAAACTTAGGAGATACTTCTAGTATAAGAAAAAGTTTTGCTCCTAATAATGAGAAAATTTTAATTCACATTTCTAATTTCCGAAAAGTAAAAAGAGTTCAGGATGTTTTTAAGGTTTTTATCAAGGTAAATGAAAAAATTCCGGCAAAGTTATTATTAGTTGGCGATGGACCAGAAAGGTATCAATTAGAGGAGTTTTGCCGTAACCAAGGCGTTTGCGATAAAGTTCACTTTTTAGGTAAGTTAAAAGATACTGAACGTATTTTGTCTGCTTCAGACTTATTTTTACTTACCTCAGAATCGGAGAGTTTTGGACTGGCTGCATTAGAAGCTATGGCAGCAAAAGTTCCTGTAATTTCATCTAACACTGGTGGTATTCCGGAAGTAAACAAACATGGTTTTTCGGGTTATTTAAGTAATGTAGGAGATATTGATGATATGGCAGTAAATGCTTTAAAAATTCTTTCTGACGATGCTGTTTTAGAACAATTTAAACAAAATGCTTACCAACAAGCAAAACAGTTTGATATTGAAAAAATTCTTCCTCAATATGAAGCTATTTACAAAGAACTGATTGAAAAATAAATTAAAAATCTTCTTGTTTTACCAAGCAATTTTCAATTTTTAATTGTTTTAAAAAAGCCGTTAATACAGTTATATTATTTCCATTAGAATAGATAACATGCTCTTTTTTGTTGGCTGCATACCTCAACATATTTTTTACCTCTAAAACGTGTTTGGTTTGTCTTGCAACTGCCTCTCCCGAATCAATTAAAGAAATATGTGGAGGTAAAATTCTTTTAATAATAGGAATTAACATTGGGTAATGAGTACAGCCTAGCACAACACTATCAACACCTTTTTCTAACATTTTACCTAAATATTGCTCTAATAAAGGCATAGCTTTTTCAAGTTCGCCACTTTCTACTATTTCAACCAAACCCACACCTTCTACTTCTATAAACTGTGTGTTTTCAAACTTTTTGGAGGTAAGCGTAAACAACTCACTGCTTAAGGTCCCTTTTGTTGCCAACACTCCTACTTTATCTGTTTCAGAATTTAAAGCCGCAGGTTTTATTGCTGGTTCTATCCCTATAAAAGGAATATTATAGTTTTCTCTTAAATATTTAATAGCATTTGTTGTGGCTGTGTTGCAAGCTACTACAATCATTTTGCATCCTAAATCAATCAGTTTTTCTGTATTTTTAATGCTTAGGGCAATAATTTCTTCTTTAGATTTTTTGCCATAAGGAGCATTTTTACTGTCCGCCAAATAAATCAACTGTTCATTAGGTAGCATTTGATATACTTCCGATAGTATGGTCAACCCTCCTAATCCGGAATCAAAGAAGCCTATGGGGCTACTTGATGATGTTTTTTTATTTTCCACTTAACTACTATTTTTAATAGGATAAATGTACTTATTTTTTAACCTCCTATTAAAAAACTAAAAAAATAGTTGTGTAACTAAATTTTTAGTTATATATTTGCCTTATGATAGAATTAACTAAAGCAGAAGAAGAAATTATGCACGTAGTTTGGCAGTTAAAAAATTGTTTTGTTAAAGAAATAATTGAACAACTCCCAGAACCAAAACCTGCATACAATACTGTTTCAACAATTGTAAGAATATTAGAACGAAAAAAGTTTGTAAGTTATAAAGCATTTGGAAAAACACATCAATACTTTCCTATTGTAAATAAAGAAGACTATACTAAGTTTAAAACTAATAACTTGCTTAGCAACTATTTTGGTGGATCAGCAGAAAAAATGATGTCTTTCTTTATAAAAGAAAAGAAAATTGATTTAAAACAGATGGATGAACTACTTAAATCTATAAAAAATGAATAGCATGGAGTTACCTATATATTTACTAAAAAGTACGTTAATCTTTAGTATGATGTATTTATGCTATCAAGTATTGTTTAGCAAAACAACTTTTTTTCAGTTAAATAGATTTTATTTGTTAGCTATCATCCCTATTTCTTTGTTATTGCCATTTTTTAATGTTTTCGAATCTACTATTATTGAAAATACTTTTTTGGCTCAATTACCAGAAATTACAATAAATTCAAATCAAGAAACTGTTAGCAATTCAATTATGAATTGGAAAAATGTTTATTGGACAATAAGTTTTAGTTTAATGGCTTTGTACTTTTTTAAATTAATTCAATTGGTATCGCTAATCTTTAAATTAAAAAAAGATGTAACTAAAAACATTCTGCCATTTTCATTCTTCAACTTTATTTATATTCCTGAAAATATTGATAATGAAGCAAAAAATATGATTTTAGCTCACGAAAAAATTCATGCTAAAGAACTTCATTCGCTTGATGTTTTAATTTATGAATTGTATAAAACACTATTTTGGTTTAATCCATTGGTTTGGATAGCTCTAAAAAACGTAAAAAATAATCATGAATTTATTGCCGACAACATTGTTTCTCAATCAAATAAAAAGCACTATTTCAATGTATTGATAGCCCAATTATTGGGTGCCAATTGCAGCGATTTAGTAAATAATTTTAACAATCAATTATTAATCAAAAAAAGAATAGCTATGATGAAAACACAAAAAACAAATAACATTAAAGCATTAAACTACTTATTGATAATACCAATAATGGTAATTGCTTTAATGGGTGCAGCAACTTTAAATGCACAAGAAAGTAATGCTAAAACCGTTAAAAAGGCTGATAAAATTTACGACCAAGTTGACCAAATGCCCGAATTTAAAGGTGGAATGGATGCTTTAATGAAGTATATGGGTGATAATGTTATTTATCCTGAAAAAGCTAAAGAAGAAAAAATTGAGGGAAAGGTTTTAGTTTCTTTTGTAGTAAATGAAAAAGGAAAAGTTATACAAGCTAAAATAGTGAAGGGGACAAATGAGCTTTTAGATAAAGAAGCGTTAAGAGTAATTAATAAAATGCCTGATTGGACTCCCGGGAAACATGAAAGCAAAAATGTAAATGTTAAAATGCATTTGCCAATTAATTTCAAACTAGATAATCAATAATTTAATATTAACACCAACAAAAAAGGCTGCAATAAATTGCAGCCTTTTCTGTTTTGTAATTTTTTTTCAAATCAATATTCATCCTCATTAAAAAAGAAATCTTCTTTGGTAGGGTAATCCGGCCATACATCATCAATGCTATCATAAATTTCTTCATCTCCTTCTAACTCTTGAAGATTTTCTATTACTTCTAAAGGGGCACCTGTTCTGATAGCATAATCAATTAATTCATCTTTATCTGCAGGCCATGGTGCATCTTCTAAATGTGATGCTAATTCTAGTGTCCAATACATAATTTCTAAGTTTTAGTTATGTTTAATTTTGGTTTTTATGCGTTTTTTAATCGTTACGCAAAAGTAGATTTTTTGTTTACATAAGCAAGAAAAAAATTATCAACTATTTTTTAGCATGATTATCAACTCACAAAAAAGGCTTTTCAGTCTTTAATAACGAGGCTTCCAAGGTATTTCTTTAGCCTTAAAATCTTGTGTGAATTTTCTACTTAGTACAAATAAATAGTCTGATAATCGGTTAAGATAAATGATAATATCTTCATTTATTGGCTCTTTTTCCGATAAAAATACAACTAACCTTTCAGCTCTTCTGCAAACACATCTGGCAATGTGACAATAAGAAACCGTTGGGTGCCCACCCGGCAAGACAAAAGAACGCATTTCAGGCAAAGTTTCATTCATTTTATCAATTTCTTTTTCTAATAATTCAATATCTGATTTATTGAGTTGAGGCGTTTTTACTTTTTTATTACTTGGATCAGTAGCTAAATTAGAACCCAAGGTAAATAGCCTGTCTTGCACTTCCAATAAAATGTTAAAAGTAGCCTCATCAATAGCTTGGTCTCTTATCAACCCAATAGTTGAATTTAATTCATCAACCGTTCCATAAGCTTCAATTCTATAATGATATTTAGGAACTCTTTCCCCTCCAAAAAGTGAAGTTTCTCCTCTATCGCCTGTCTTTGTGTATATTTTCATCTTTTTTTAATTTAATATTTTTCAAAATTATACCTTTTTTATGGTATTGTTTATAATGATTCTAAATAGTACTTTTGCTTTATGAAAGCAACAACGTCATCTAAATCTATTTTTGAACAAAAGTCTCAAGAGATTTTTGATTTAAGAAAGAAGAAAAAGAAATCTGCTTGTTGCGAAAAATTTAAGAAGAAGGGCAAGTTCTGTAAAAGCTGTCCTTGCAGTTGGGCTTAAATTTACTCTTCCTTCACTTTCTTACCTTCCTTAAAATACATTATTCTTTTTACTTTTCCTTGTTGTTTTTCATAAAATACCCATTTTCCTTCTGCTTGTCCATTTTTATAATTCTTTTCACTTTCTAACGTTCCTATTTCGTACCAAGAGGTTACTTTACCTTCTTGTCTTCCTCCTACCATTGTTTGTTCGTACATTTTATTACCATTTTCGTAATAATACGTCCATTTCCCATCTTGTTCATTATTTACAAAAAACCCATCCGTTTTTGGTTTACCGTTTTCATACCACTCAAAATAAGCTCCTTCTTTAACAGAAAGCATATATTGATCATTTACTTCCATAAACTTATTATTTCTATCTTTATAATATTTCTTTTTATCTTTAGGAACAATCATATATGTCTCAAGCAATTCTTGCTTCCCGTTTTCGTACCAATGCTCCCAAATACCGTCTTTCAATCCGTTTTTATATTCTCCCGCATAATCTTTATTTCCATTTAAAAACCAACCTTCCCACTTGCCATTCATTAAACCGTTTGTATAATACCCTTTATCTTTTAGTTCTCCCGAATCGTACCAAGATTGCCACAAACCCTCTTCTTTTCCGTTTTCAAATTTACCTTGCATTACTAATTGGCTTTCTTCTGTATAAAAACTCCACAAACCATGTTTTAAATTATCTTTATAACTTCCTTGTTTCCACACCACTCCATTTGGATACCAATACGTCCATTCTCCATTTTTCTTGTCATTTTCATAATTTCCTTCATAACTTTTATTGGCTTTAGAGTCATAAAAAGTCCATAATCCATGTCTTAAATCATCTTTAAAATGACCAATAAAATCGGTATTCCCATTTTCTAATAAATAGATCCATTTTCCATCTTTTTTACCATTTTTATAATTTCCTTCTGCACTTAATTTTCCATTTTCGAACCACTCCTTATAAGTACCATTTTCTTCTCCGCCAACATAATTAACTTGTTTTAATAATTGTCCGTTAGCATACCAGAACTTCCAAGTTCCATCAAAAACGCCATCTTTATAGTTTCCTTCCGAAAAAATAGATTCATCAGATCTAAAACTTGTCCACTTACCATGTCTTAAATTATTTTTATATGAACCTTCTGTAATTTTAACTCCATTATTGGCATATTCTATCCATAATCCGGATTTTAAACTATCTTTGTATTGCCCTGAAAACTGAGGGTTTTTGTTTTCGTGATATTCAATAAATTGCCCATTACCATTTACAACTAAACCTTTCCCATCATTACTCCAAAAACTTATCATTTTAGCAACCCCATTATTAAACAACATTTTACTTTTTATTTGCTTATTGTCGTACCATGAGGTCCATTCACCAACTCTTTCATCTCTTTTAAAATGTCCTTCTTCTTTTTTATTTCCAGATGGATAATAGAAAGTCCATAAACTATCTCTGTAACCAATTTTGTTATATCCAACCAATTCAAGCTGACCGTTTTCATACCAAACTTTACATTCTCCTTCTTTCATTGAGCGAACAAAATTCCCTTGTTCTACTTTTTTACCTTCTTTATTATAGTTGATATATTCACCATGAAATTCACCATCTTTATAAGTAACTTCTTGTTGAATTACACCTTCTTTACTCCAGAAAGTCCACTTTCCTTGCTCAAGACCATCTTTAACAACTCCTTCAGCTTTTTTGTTACCATTAGTCCATTTATAAGTATGCAACTGTGCAAAAACAGAAGTATTTAACAGTAATAAAACAATAAATAATCGTATGTTCATAGTTTAAAAAATTTGCTACGAATTTAACGAAAAAAGACAAACTTTATTGGTTTAAACAAAGC
>DATCTM010000012.1:0-10982 GCA_036567945.1 Vicingaceae bacterium | reverse complement strand
TTGATGACTAAAAAGATGATTATTTTTAGCATCATAATATTAAAAACTTGGAGAACTGATTGTTTTGAATCTTTGAGTTTTACGTTTTGAGAAACTAAAACTGCCCCCCTCGTATTCAACAGTATAAATCAATTGTTTTTTTACAATTTTGCCAGGAGACAGGTTAATTTTCCAACTAATTTCTCCTTGCTCATCATTATAAATACCTTCTGACAATTGCTCTAAAATAACATTAGTTGTTTTTGTTTGAGATATAGGTACTTGTTCAAAAAACTCTATAACAACATCATGTTGGTTGTTGTTTTTTAATTGAAATTCGTAAGCAAAAGTTATTTTTTTCTTTTTGCCAAACGTTACTTCTTTAGCATATTTCTTATTTTCAATTTCTGCTCTTTTAAAATAAATACTATTGTCTTTACCTACAGAAAGCAACAACGTATCAGAAAAGTCGCTAAACTTTAATATGGTTTTACCTACAGAATTTTTATTATACGTAACATTTGCAACACCATCTACTAAACCAAGCGTATCCCATTCAGCCACTTTTGCAACAAGATAAACTTCATTATCCAAGCTCGGATAAGCATAAAATGAATATTCGGCAGGCAATGAAATATTCATAATTGGAAAAGAAAAAACCGTGCTATTAGATTTTATAGCAAACTTTCCTTTCAACGTTCTTAATTTCAAAAATGATGGCACAAAAACATCCTGATAATCAACACCTTCTAATTTAGCTATTTGCTGATTATTTTGCATCAAATTATCTGTTTGTTTAATATTATTTTGATATGTTTGATAATTTAATACCCATGGTTCTTGAGGTTTTGGGAGCTTTGTTGGGTTTTCTAAAGGAAATGCTGATGATAATTGAAGAGTTATATTTTCCCAATTTTCACCAGTTTGGCTCATAATCTTAGCTATATATTTTAGCTCTATTTGTTTGCTTGATGAGTTTTCAACTTCAATTTCGTAAAACGGACTCCAACCTATTCCTCCAACAACATATTCAAAGTGTAAAGGCTTTGCCAATTGTTGCTCTATTGAGACAAGTACCTTTAATATAGCAGCATCTTCATTATTTAATTTAACACTGTCTAATTTTTTAGCTTCAATTATGGCATTATCAATATTTCTAAGTTCTTTATTTAAACTTAACATTTTATCAGAATAGAAACTTAACATTTTTTCCAATTCATCTACTTCTTTAATAAAGTTAGCTTCAGCATATTTTTGCTCCAATAATTTCATTTGATTAATTACAGCAGTTTTTCTGTCTTCTAATTGAAAAAACTCTTCTTTACTTAATTTTTTAATAAGATTTTTATTCAATATAGTTACCTCTTTATTTTTAATAACAAAAGAATTTAAAACTAATTTAGAAGAGATGTCTTTAAACTCTAATTCGTAGAGTCCTACCCCCATTTTATTATCAGAAACCCTTGACACAAGAGCTCCAGAATGGTAAACTACGACATTTTCTACTTTTGAAAGAATTTCTATATTTTTAGCTGCAAATAAATTGGTTGTAAAAACAATTATAAGTACAAAAACAGCAAGTGTATATGTTTTACGCATCTAAATTTTATTTTTTAATTACCCTAATTACCTCACTGCCTGTTTGGTTTACAAATTTTACAAAATAAATTCCTTGACTTTGCCCATCAAGGTTAATCACTACTTTAGAGGCATTTAAATTGCTTTGATAAATGGTTCTTCCCATTAAATCTATTACTTCTACAGAGGCATTTTCTAAACTATTATTACCAACATCTAAGGTAATTTGGTTGTTAGTTGGGTTGGGATAAACATTAATTTTATCCGAAATGCTTTCTTTATCATCAACACTTATAATTGTTCCCGGATCTCCTTTATAGAAATTAACTCCTCCGGCAACATTCCCTACAATTAAATCAAAAGCGGTATCATTATTTATATCCGCAACATTAACAAAAGACCATCCACCTTGTTTTATGCCTAAATACATAGAATCTATCAAGTTAAAAGTTCCGCCAAGATTACCATCAATACTATCGTAATAATAAATATAGCCATTCGTAGCTCCTGCAATTAATTTGTAATCGCCATTATCGTCATAAATAAAAGGAGTACTATTTCCGTTGTATTCATCGTACCTTCTTGTTTTAACATCTCCTAACTGAGAGGTTACCCAACTATAAGAAGGTATGGTTGCTGTTCCTGTATTTTCATAATAAGATACAAAACCTAATCGGTCTCCTATAATTAAATCCAATAATCCATCTCTATTTAAATCTATTAACTGAGGCACTGAATATAATCCTACATCTATTCCTTCATATTCTACTTTGTTTAATACAAAATTGGCCGTATTTCCTGCCCCGGCAATGTTTTCAAAATAATGAATCTTACCATTATCTCCCCCTACAATCATGTCTTTATCACCATCTCCATCAATATCTCCAAAAGTTGGTGCTAACCTCAACATTGGCTGATTGGTAGCAACATTTAAATTGATATTGGCTAAATCAGCATAATTAGAATCAATTAATTGATAAGCCGGATTGCTAGCTGTTCCAATATTTTCGTACAACCACAACGAAGAAATTAATCCTTGATTGGTTTGTAATGCCGTATAACCAGCATTTCCAATAACAATATCCATTAACCCATCTACATTATGATCGAAAAATACAGGAAAAGCTCCTGTACCCACTTCTATCATATCTTCTTGTAAGAAAGCTGTTGTTTTAAAATCAAATTCCGGTAGATTAGTGGAACGTTGATTTTCATAATACCATACACTTTTCAGGTTTTCACAGCCATTAAAACAATTCGGACTAGCCAAAAAGTCTTTAACACCATCATTATTTACATCTAAATAATACCCGGCAGGAAAAAGATATAGATCGACAGGAACAGTATTAGCAGTATTCATAGGAAAAGCTGTATCTACGGCAGTTATATGAGATGAAGTGAAATTGGGGGAAGAATCTGAATTATACAACAACACAAAATTATTGCTAGACACATCTCCTAAAATTAAATCTTTAGATCCATTTGAATCAACATCCATCATCATAACTGAAGAGCCACTGTGTTTGTTTCCTCCACTAATTTTTTCAGGATTATTGATATTAAATCCACAAGAATCATCTAAAACAACATTATTACTTTGAGCTCCTTCTGTAAAAAAACCCCAACATTTATTTCTCAACTCATAATCTAAACTATCACAATCTCCATATTTTTCTATACTTAAATTTTTATGATATTCTACTTGAGACCCCAAAATACTAAAGGTAATGATATCTAAATCACCATCTCCATCAACATCTTCTATTGCAGGAATATCAATAGATGAAACATATAGATTAACCATACTTGGTGTTGGTGAATCAGGTTGATAATTAGAGTATAAAATATTAGAAGGCGTACTAGAAGTTTCTATGGTAAATAAAAGCTGTGTAGCTGTGGAAACATTTCTGTAAACTACAATCCCTCCTGCTCCGGAAGTAAAAATATCCATTTTACCATCGCAATTAAAATCTCTAAGCAATACCCAATCCCTTATATCTTGAGGAAAGTATTGTATATATTCTGGTGCTAAATGATAATCTACTGTATTTGGTGTACCATTATTTATGAAAGTAGTCATTCTATTAATACTTCTATCAAAAACAAATAAATCCATTATTCCATCCAAGTTCAAATCTATTTCTGAAAATTGAGCAGAATTAAAACCACCTGTCCACGCATAATAAAGTGTATCACTATTATAATTTAAAACAGTAATAGAATCATTCCTGTTAACTACTAATTGTGCTTTTGAAGTAAGCGATAACAATAAAAAGACAAAAAGTGCTAAAAAAGTTGTAATTTTTTTCATAATTCGATACTAATAATGATAAATCTGTTGTTTAAAGGCAAAGCTACTCCTATTAATTTTATTAAAAAATGACCAACCTCATGCTTTCTAAACCCTTTAAACTCCTTGTCAAATTTAAGCTTATTTAGTGAAATAAAAAAAAGTTAAATGAAATGAATTTTATGTTTGTAAAACGTTTTTGAAATTCTATATTTGCAGGCTTATAATTTTTTAACAAAAATACACACGAAAAGAAATGCAAAACAAAGGACTATTAACAACGTTTACCATACTTTTTGCAATAGCGAGTTTATACTCATTATCGCTTACATGGTTTGCCGTAAATGTAGAAAACGATGCGAAAGAATACGCAGAAACGTATCATAATGGAAGTTCAGATGCTGAATTTGCTTATTTAGATTCTATGGCTTCAGAAGAAGTTTATCCGGTAATCGGTTATACTTACGGTGAGCTAAGAGCTAAAATGCTTAACTTAGGGTTGGACTTAAAAGGTGGTATGAACGTAACCTTAGAAGTACAAGTTGACGAAGTGGTTAGAGCACTAGCTTCTTATAGTGACGATCCTGCTTTTAATAATGCTATTAAAAAAGCAAATGAATTACAAGTACAAAATGGAGGCAACTTTGTTACTTATTTTGAACAAGCATACAACGAAGTTAATCCTGGAGGAAAACTAATTTCTGTATTCTACACTAGAGATAACAAAGAAAAATTATCTCCAAATGCCTCCAACCAAGAAGTAATAGAATTTATTAGTGATATTGCTAATGCTGCTATCGAACAGTCTTTTGAAGTAATTAGGACAAGAATTGGTTTATTTGGAGCTGCCCAACCAAGCATTCAACGTTTAACAGGTTCTGATAGAATTTTGGTTGAATTACCGGGAGTTAAAAACAAAGAAAGAGTTCGTCAGTTATTACAAGGAACGGCTAAATTAGAATTTTGGACTACTTACCAAAACAATGAATTTTATCCTTTATTAGCTGAAGCCAATTCTACATTAGCTAAATTGCTAAACAAAGACGATAAAACTGAAAAAGCTAATGACTCTACTAATACTGAGGAAACTAAAGATACTACATTAACTAATGTAAAAGCTGAAGAAACTCCTATTGAAGAAGAAAATAACTTGTTATCTCAATTAGGAGATGATACAACAAAAACGGATACTTCTTCTAAAGACCTATTGTCTCAATTAAGTGATGCTACAGGAGAGGATTCATTAGCGTTATTCCAAAAAAGTGTAAAAGAAAATCCACTGTTTGCTATCATGACTATTCCTACTTACACCAACGAGGAAGGTCAACAAATGTTTGCTGAAGGACCTGTTGTGGGTATTGTTGCTGTAAAAGATACTGCTAAAGTGAACAGCTATTTAGCTAAACCTGAGATTAAAGAAATTATTAACCCAAGAAAATACAAGTTACTTTGGGCTTACAAACCTTTTGATGATAATCAGCAATTTATTCAACTTTATGCTATAAAAGTTGAAAACAGAGACGGAAAAGCTGAATTAGAAGGAGATGTTATTGTTGATGCATCACAACAATTCGGAATGTACAATGGTGCTCCTGAAATTGAAATGATTATGAATGGTGATGGTGCTCAAAAATGGAAACACCTTACCGGACAAAATGTTGGTAAAGCTATTGCCATTGTATTAGATGGATTAGTTTACTCTGCTCCTGCACCTTCTGAAGAAATTGCAGGTGGTCGTTCTAGTATTACAGGTAACTTTACTATTGAAGAGGCTAAATTAATTGCTAATATTCTTAAAGCAGGTAAACTTCCTGCTCCGGCAAGAATTGTTGAAGAAGCTGTTGTTGGACCAACATTAGGACAAGAGTCTATCAGCAAAGGAATGTTCTCTTTCATTATTGCATTAATGATAGTATTGGCTTACATGGTGTTTTATTACTCTAAAGCTGGTGTTGCCTCTGTGATAGCATTGCTTGCTAATATGTTCTTTATTTTTGGAATATTAGCTTCTATGCCGCAATTAATTGCCTTAACATTACCGGGTATTGCAGGTATTATATTAACTATTGGTATGTCGGTAGATGCCAACGTACTTATATTTGAGCGTATTCGTGAAGAAATTGCTGCTGGTAAAGGCATGAGATTGGCTGTTTCTGATGGTTATAAATTTGCTTACTCCTCTATTATTGATGCGAACATTACTACCTTATTAACCGGTTTTGTATTATGGTTCTTTGGAACAGGTCCTGTTGAAGGTTTTGCGAAAACCTTAGTAATTGGTATTTTAACATCATTGTTTACTGCAATATTTATTACCAGATTAATTTTTGAATACCAATTAAATAAAGGTAAAGTATTAAAATTTGCTACTAAGCTTACTGATGGCTTATTCCAAAATACTAACATTCAATTCTTAAAAAACAGAAAGAAATTTTATATTCTTTCAGGTGTAATTATTTTAATTGGTATTGGCTCTTTGGCTACGAAAGGACTTCAAAAAGGAGTAGATTTCCAAGGAGGAAGAACGTATGTAGTTCGTTTTGAAAATGCTGAAAAAGTAGAAACGCAAACCGTTAGTCAGCAATTGGCAACATTATTTGAATCTGCTCCTGAGGTAAAAACTTTTGGTGATGATAATCAAGTAAAGATTACCACTACGTTTATGATTAATAGCCAGGATGAAAAAGCGGATGACATTGTTGAAGATAAATTATACGAAGGATTGTCTTCAATCTTTGGTAGCGAGGTTACTAAACAGCAATTTATGGACAATTATTTAATGAGCTCTCAAAAAGTTGGACCAACCATTGCTAATGATATGATTCGTTCATCTATTTTGTCTATTGTATTCTCATTAATCATCATTTTCTTATACATTGTATTCAGGTTTAAAAAATGGCAATATGGTGCCGGTGCACTTATCGCTCTTTTCCATGATGTGTTAATAGTATTGTCTTTATTCTCTATTTTCTATGGTATTTTACCATTCTCTTTAGAAATAGATCAAGCATTTATTGCAGCTATTCTAACAGTTGTGGGTTACTCTATTAATGATACCGTGGTTGTTTTTGATAGAATTAGAGAATATTTAGGTTCTTACAAGAAAAGAGAAATTAACGATGTTGTAAATAGTGCTATTAACAGTACGTTAAGTAGAACTGTTAATACCTCTTTAAGTACCATCTTTGTATTGTTAATGATATTTATTTTTGGTGGCGAAGTGATTAGAGGATTTACTTTTGCATTACTTATTGGTGTAATTGTAGGTACATACTCTTCTGCTTTTGTAGCTTCTCCTATCGTTTATGATTTCATGAACAAACAAAAAGAAAAAGAAAAAAAGAACAAATAATATCTTTTTAATAATCTAAAAGAATAAGCTGCTTATGAAAATGAGCAGCTTATTTTTTTGTAGTTTTGTCTAATAAATTAGCTTTATGTTAGCATTTTTTAATATCGGTGGTGGAGAGCTGGTAATCATCGTGTTGGTTATCGTTATGTTTTTTGGCTCAAAAAAAATACCTGAAATTGCTCGTACCTTGGGTAAAGGAATTAGCGAATTAAAAAATGCTACTTCAGATATTCAGCAAGAAATTAAAAAATCAGTTCCCTCAGAAGTTGGCAATTTAAAAAACTCTGTAAACGTGGAGCATCAGGTAAAAAGCTTTATAAAAAAAGAAATTACCAAACCTATAGAGGATAAAGATGTTGAGGATACTTCAGCTCCTGAAGAAGACAACACTCCTACTCCTCCCAACTCAATTTCTAGAAGTTAATTTTTATGGAATACTTATTATTAATTGGCGGATTAGCAGTTTTAATTGGCGGTGGTGAAGTATTGGTTAGAGGTGCTGTTGGTATTGCTGCAAAATTTAAGCTTTCTCCGCTAGTTATAGGTATGACCATTGTTTCTTTTGGAACATCAGCTCCCGAACTGATTGTAAGCTTAAAAGCTGCTTTAAATGGTTTTCCTGAAATCGCTATAGGAAATGTTGTGGGTTCCAACATTGCTAATATTGCCTTGGTACTCGGATTGACTGCCATTGTACTTCCAATTCCGGTTGCTGTAGCTACTCTAAAGAGAGATTGGCCAATAATGATGTTTATTTCTTTACTTTTCTTTGTTTTTATTCTTAACGGAATACTTGATAATTGGGAAGGTTTTATTTTTGTTGGACTATTATTAGGCTACATTATTTACCAATTAAAATCATCTAAAAATAAAGAAGAAGAAACTGAGATTATAAAACAACACATTTTTGCAAGTATTTTATTTATTACTGTTGGAGTAATTGGATTAGCTTTTGGTGCAGACTGGTTGGTGCAAGGTGCGGTTACTATTGCTAAAAATTTTGGTGTTAGTGAGCATGTTATAAGTGTAACCATAGTTGCTTTTGGAACCAGTGTTCCGGAGCTAGTAACTTCTCTTGTAGCTGCAGTAAAAAAGCAAATGGATATCTCTGTAGGCAACTTAATTGGTTCCAACATCTTTAACATCTTAGCTGTTTTAGGAATTACTGCTATTTTTAAAGAAATTCCTATTAGCGAAACGGTAATTTCTAATGATATTTTTTGGGTATTAGGAACTTCATTTATCTTGCTTCCATTAATGTTAAATTATAAAATTTCTCGTTGGAAAGGTGCTTTATTATTCCTCTCCTATTTACTTTACGTATTCTTCTTACTACAATCTATTTGATTTTTTGGTTTTATTATTGAATATCTATTTTTGATTGGTTAATTTTATAACTAAATTTTTACTTTCATTGAGATACATCATCATCATACTTAGTTTTCTATTTAGCAGTTTATTATTCGCTCAACAAGCCGATGATGCCTTAAAAGTTAAAAAATTAAAACCTAATTTTCTTTCGGCACTTATTGAAGAAAAAATCAATACCATCCGTAAAGAAAACAATTTACACACACTTAAACCCGACAACAAACTACAATTAGTTGCTTCCGACCAAGCTGAATACAACCTTAAATCGGGCAAACCAGAAGTTACTCAATCCAACAAAAAGAAAGCTACTTTATTAGACAGAATTATTTTTTACGAAAGTACGCATGGCATTTTTTCTGAAAATGTGATAAAAATCGACATGGAAATGAAGGTAAAAGTACAAGGGGAAACGCGCAGAAGAAACCTTAAGAGCTACGAAGAAGTTGCCAATTTTATCGTAAACTCATGGATGAAAGACAGAAATATGTCTAAAGCAATTCTTGAAAAATCTTTTTACACTTTTGCAACAGCCATAATTTCCGATAAAAAAACCAAATCTATTTATGTAAATCAGGTTTACGGAAGCGAACCATTTATTTTACCAGCAGGTATTCCATTTATCAAAGATGATTATAAAATTGAACCTTATAATAAAAGTAAATGCACCGAAATTGAACGAAACTATTCCTACTTACCGGAATTAATGTCTGATAATATTTTCTTTAAAAATGGAGAAATTTTTTTTTATTTCCATGATTTAAACTTGTTGAAAAACATCCTAAAAAATAATAAAGACGGTATTGCTCTCGATATTATTACCAAAGATCAATTTGCTTGCGATGCCGGAAATAGAATTTATCCTTCTAAAATTCACTCGGGCATTATGCTTCCACCAGTTTATAAATCTCATCTTTTTAATAAAAACCTATTGGAAAGTGAAAGACAAATGGAAGTTTCTCTTGGTCCAATTCCTGATTTTGTTGATACTAACACTACGGAATTTAACTTATTAATTATTCAAGATAATTGTTTGTGCAACACTATTATTTATAACAGTTTAGGTGGAGAAAACCTTAAATCGTTAGGATTATCTCTACTTTTCGATACGCTTTCCGTATCCGATAAAGCAGACTCTGTAAACAGTAAGTTGCAATTTATTATTCCTTTTGATAAAAACAAATCGGTGTATAATCCCGAAGATGTAAAAGTATTTTTAGATTCATTAAATCTAAAAAAATACGATCTCAAAAAAATTGAAGTTTATGCTTACTCTTCTATTGAAGGGCGCCAAAAAGAAAATAAAGCCTTACAAATAAAAAGAGCTAAGAGTATTGTAAATGCCATCCAAAAATACAATGTAAAAAATGTCGAAACCTCCATCTCTACCGAAGAAAATTGGGAAGGATTTTATGAATCACTAAAAGGTTCTCCCTACGAAAGTGATTTTGCAAAGCTCAGTAAAGAAGAAATTTTAAAAATTGTAAATGGTAATGAATTAAATTATAATCTAGAACCTTATTTAGCAGACCAACGAAATGCTAAGGTTGTACTTTATGTGGAAAAAGTATATATGGATGAAGAATTAATAAAAGTAGTTCCTGAACGTTATAAACTATCCATAAAAAAGAAAGATTACAAAGGAGCTAAACTTTATCAATCTGTAGCTATCGACAATATTGAAAATGGTAAAATTGATGTTAGTTTACTCTTTAATACAAAAATTCCTTTTGTAAAAGAAACCATAAGTCTTAACAATAATATTATCGCTGCTAAATGGCTTTACAGTAAGGATGAAAACAGAGACAGCTTGAATAATTATTTACTTAGAGATATTAAAACCCAATTAATTGTTGAGCCTACAAATCCTTATTTACTTTACAATAAAGTAACGTTAGAATTGCTTTTATGGACAGAAAATTACGATAGGATAAAAGATCCTAAATATTTATTGAGAGACATTAAAGCTCTTTATAATTTGGGCATAGAAAACTGGAAAATCAGTCAGTTGTTGCTTAATTTCCATATTATTTCTGCTGATTTTTATTATGAATCTATGCAATTTCCGCAGCGAGACAAAGCACTTAATGAAGTAAAGAAAATGTTGCTTCAATCTCAATTAAACAGAGACCAAACCTTTAAAGTAGCTCAGTATTTTATTTTCCAAATGCGACTAAACTGGACCATTGAACTAATGAAACCATGGGCTGAAAAACCCCATATTGATGAAGAATTTTTATTTACTTTTTTAACCGCTGCCATTTACAACAAAAAACTCGTTCCAGAGAATGAATACCTGATGTTTATGGAAAAAGCTAAAAAATTAAACCCGAAAAGATTTTGCAATCTATTCGGGTATCCTAATATGAGTTTTCAATTGCTTAAAGACTTAAGCGTGAAAAAAATGTATTGTGA
>DATCTM010000011.1:0-15559 GCA_036567945.1 Vicingaceae bacterium | reverse complement strand
ACCAATCCCTGACTAGCCATTCCTGCAGAAAAAGTAACTGCATGTTGTTCTGCAATACCTACATCAAAAGCTCTGTCGGGCATGGCTTTCATCATTATATTTAATGAACATCCCGAAGGCATAGCTGGTGTTACTCCAACAATTTTATCGTTTTGTTCGGCAAGTTCTACTATGGTATGTCCAAAAACATCCTGAAATTTAGGCGGCTGCGGACTTTTAGGAGCTATTTTTATGATTTCGCCTGTTTCTTTATTAAAAATACCCGGAGCATGCCATTGAGTAGTATCTCCTAATTCGGCAGGCTCGTACCCTTTACCTTTTTCAGTAATACAGTGCAAAATTTTTGGTCCGGGAATATCTTTTAAATCTGCTAATACTTTGGCTAAGTAATTTACATCATGTCCATCAACAGGTCCAAAATACCTAAAATTTAACGATTCAAATAAATTACTTTGTTTTAATAAAGTAGATTTTATTCCATTCTCAATTTTTTGAGCAATAGCTTGAGCATTTGGTCCGAATTTACTAATTAACCCTAATAAATTCCAAACCTCATCTTTTACTTTATTATAAGTATGAGAAGTAGTAATATCTGTTAAATATTCTTTCAATGCCCCTACATTAGGATCGATAGACATGCAGTTATCATTAAGAATAACTAGTAAGTTAGTATCCTCACTTCCTCCATGATTTAGTCCTTCAAAAGCCAATCCGGCAGTCATAGAGCCATCACCAATAACAGCAATATGTTGTTTATTTTCTTTTTTATGACGAGATGCTACTGCCATACCTAAAGCAGCAGAAATAGAAGTAGACGAATGTCCTACAGCAAAAGTATCATACTCACTTTCAGATGGTTTAGGAAAACCGCTAATTCCTTTGTAAATTCTGTTGGTATGAAAAACTTCTCTTCTTCCGGTAAGGATTTTATGTCCGTAAGCTTGATGACCAACATCCCAAACAATTTTATCGTTAGGAGTATCAAAAACATAGTGTAAAGCTACAGTAAGTTCAACTACGCCTAAACTAGCTCCAAAGTGTCCTCCTTTTTGAGAAACCACATCAACAATAAAATCTCTGAGTTCGTTACAAAGTTGAGGCAGGTCATCCTCTGTTATTTTCTCTCTTAAATCTTGGGGATAAATGATTTGCTCAAGGAGCTTTCCTGTTTGGTAATCTGCCATGTATAATCCGTTCTTAAAAATCTACTTACGAAATTACGCCTTTTTTAATTTTACCGACAACGTTTTTTCAGAAAGAAATTACTAATAGTTGTTAATAACTGTTACTTTCTTAAAGTTACTGATTGTTTAAATTCGTAAGGCTTATCATCTTCTCCTAAAGCATTAATAACTAAGAAATAAGTCCCATCAGGAACAGGCTGATTATTCATGTCTTTACCATCCCAAAATCCTGAAATAGTATTCCACTCAAAAACAATAGTTCCATTTTGGTTGTAAACAACCGCTTTAAACTCTTTAATATTTTCTCCTTCAATTAATAAAATATCATTTTTTCCATCTCCATTAGGAGTGAATATATTTTGAATATCTGAAATAGAAGATTTTACAGCCGATAAAACTTCTATGTTTTCGGTAATGGTTTTCGTTTTCCCTTGCTTATCTTTTACAGTAAGCAATACTTCATATTTACCTGGATTATCAAATGTATGGTACACATTTTCACCCGACTTAGTTACACCATCAATATTCCATTGATAATCGGTAGCTTCTCCAACAACGTTAAACTCAACATAAAGCGGAGCATCACCTTTTTTGGTACTTGCTTTCAATTTAACATTTGCCAATACATCTACTTTTGGAGTATTGGTTGTTGACGATTGAGTTGGTAGTGTATTGTCATTTGTTACCACCGTACTTTGTTGTGTTTGTGTTTCTTTATTATTTTCAACAACAGTATTGCTAGGTGTTGTAGTAGTTTCAGTTGTATTATTGTTGTTTACAGTATTGCTCGAATTATTTTTTTCGTTAGAAGTAAGGTCTTTATCCTCCACTTCATTTTGTTGAGGAGTTACCACATTACTTCCATTTTCAGTAGTGTTGTTTTCTGTTGTTAATGATGTTTCAGTTGCTGTCTCTTTAATATTTTTTGGAGCTAAGCTTTCAGTTATCACTTGGTTTTCAGCAATTTTATTATTGTTAGCTGGTTCATCTTTAAATGCATTGTAAATTAACACCGAAGAGGTAACTACAACTGCAGATGTAATAGTAGCTGCGGCAATTTTAAAGAAAGCACTTTTAGCAGCAAAACCTCCTGCATTTCCTGCAGATGAAGATGAAGCTGCGGATGAAGCAGGTGAGTTGATAGATTGCTGTATATTATTCCATACAGAAGCATCAACATTGGCTTCGTAATTTTCAAAGGTATCTTTAAAAAGTTGTTCTATATTTTCAAATTCTTTTTTCATAATTTTTAGTAAGTCCCCCTTCGGGGGATTTAGGGGGCTTTATCTCGTAATCGCTTCTTTCATTAATAAATTTTGCAAACAAACTCTAGCTCTAGAATATTGAGACTTAGAAGTATTTACTGTAATGCCTAATTGTTCTGCAATTTCTTTATGCGAATAGCCTTCTATAGCATACATATTAAAAACTGTTCTAAACCCGGTTGGCATTTGCTGAATAATTTTTAGTAAATCTTCTGCTTTTAAATCATCCAATGCATTGGCTTCATTATTAGCTAGTAAAAAATCTACTTTTTCTATATCAATATTCTCGTTGTTTTTCTTGTTTTTTCTGATATTGTCTAAAGCAGTGTTGACCACTACCCTTCTAATCCATCCTTCCAAAGAGCCTTCACCATTATAGGTATCTAATTTTTCAAAAACCTTTATAAAACCCATTTGTAAAACATCTTGGGCTTCATCATGGTCTTTGGTATATCTAAGGCAAACTCCCATCATTCTTTTAGAGTAATACTCGAACAAATGCTTTTGTGCTGATGAATTATTCTTCAAGCACTCTACCACTAATTGCTCTTCACTCCATTTCATTTTTTACAGAAGATGTTTGTTTATTGAAAAAGGTTGCATTAGGAGTTGTTAAGAAATCCTAAATTTATTAACTCCCTTATTTTTCATAAAGTTAATGAAAAATAAAACACCGAGATAACTCAGTGTTTTATAATTTTAAAAAATATTTTCATTGTTGCTTAAAACAAATCAACACCGGTAAAGGTTGATGGCGATATTTTTTTCAATTCTGCCTTAATTTCATCATTCACATTTAACGTTTCAATGAAATCGGCAATAGAAGTAGCTGTAATTTTTGTATTGGTTCTTGTAAGTTCCTTTAAGGCTTCGTAAGGCTTTGGGTAACCTTCTCTTCTCAATACTGTTTGAATAGCTTCTGCAACTACCGCCCAATTATTTTCTAAATCTTCAGCAATTTTAGCTTCATTTATTAATAATTTTTTCCATCCTTTTTGTAGCGACTGAAGTGCTAAAACAGAGTGTCCTATTGGCATTCCAACATTTCTTAATACTGTTGAATCTGTTAAATCTCTTTGTAAACGAGAGATAGGCAATTTTGCTGCTAAATGCTCAAAAAGTGCATTGGCAATACCTAAATTTCCTTCAGCATTTTCAAAATCTATGGGATTTACCTTATGTGGCATAGCTGAAGATCCTATTTCTCCTTCTTTAATTTTTTGTTTAAAGTAATCCATAGAAACATATGTCCATATATCTCTACTTAAATCTACTAAAATGGTATTGATACGTTTTTGAGCATCGAATAAAGCTGCTAAATTATCGTAATGTTCAATTTGTGTAGTAATTTGAGAACGTTGTAAACCTAGTTTATCTTTGGCAAAATCATTAGCAAATTTAATCCAGTTTATTTGTGGATAAGCTACATGGTGTGCATTAAAATTTCCTGTTGCTCCACCAAATTTTGCAGCAAAAGGAATGGCTTTTAATTGTGCTAACTGAACTTCTAAACGTTCAATAAAAACAGCTATTTCTTTACCTAATTTTGTTGGTGAAGCTGGTTGTCCATGCGTTCTTGCCAACATAGGAACATTTTTCCAATCGTTAGCACTTTCTTTTAACATGGTAATGGTCGAGTTCAACAACGGAAGATATTCTTCTTGAAGTGCTTCTTTAATTGACATTGGCACAGAAGTGTTGTTAATATCTTGAGAAGTTAACCCAAAATGAACAAACTCTTTATATTCAACAGGAACACCAAGTTCATCAAATTTTTCTTTAATAAAATACTCTACTGCTTTTACATCGTGATTGGTAATTTTTTCTGTGTCTTTTATTTTTTGAGCATCAGCTAAAGAAAACTGTTTGTAGATAGCTCGTAACGACTCAAATAAATTTTTATTTATTCCACTTAACTGTGGTAACGGCAACTCGCATAGAGCAATAAAATATTCAATTTCAACTTTTACTCTATAATTGATTAATGCCGCTTCAGAAAAAAAAGGGGCTAATTTTTCTCCGGCATTTCTATACCTTCCATCGAGTGGAGAAACAGCAGTAAGTGGTGATAATTCCATAGTCATTAAATTTAAAAAAAGAACAAATTTATGCCTTTTGAAACTATTAAACCCACATTATGCAAGAGAAAATAAAGAATTTCTTTAACCCAACGTTTTTAGGTTTTTTTATTAAGTTTCTCAGATATAATTTCTGTCATAAAAGATTTTTGTTGTCGAGTAGCTATAATTGTATCGTTTATTGTATCTTTATAACTTTTAATCGGGGTTATTTTCTTTAATATCTCAATTAATTTATTATTCTGTTGTAGCAAGTTTTCTGTCAATTTTATTAACTCATCTGTAGTGTAGATTTTATTGGTGATTTTTTTATCTTTGGTTGACTTTGCCATGATAGTTATTAATTCATCAATTTCATTTTTTTCGAGCCAAACAATAAATGGTGTCATAATTTTTTTATTTTAGTAGTTTAAAATTCATTTAAAAATAAAATGCAACAAATTTTCAATAAATGTAATAAAATTTCATTAAAAGAAAAGAAATGATTCAGTTTTTTTACAAAAAAGTTATAAAAAAGAGAATTCACCTAAACATACTAAGTATTTTTACTTAATTAAAAATAAATTCAATGTCTGTCAATAACATCTTAAAAAAAATAAAACTTGCTAGAATAAATAAAAATTATTCCCAAAAAGATATGGCTGAAAAGCTAATGATATCAATCCCTACTTATTCTAGATTTGAGCGTGGTATCACTAAAACAAATTATAATTTTCTAACAAAAGTTTGTAATTTATTAGGTATAAACATTAACCTTTTAGATACAGCAATAGACATGGACTTAGTAGAAGATTTTCTTCCTGTTTATGAAACTACATCATCAAAAATAACCACTACTACAGGTTCTATATCTCAAAAAGAAATTGAGGCTCTCATTAAATTACTCGAAAAACAACAAGAAGTTAATAAACTAATTTTAGAGAAATTAATTCATTTAAAAACTAAGAGTATCTAACACCAATCCATCATAAGCTAATTCAATAAAATTGGGCAATTCTCTCTGAACATCTTCATGTTTTCCCATTAAATGACTAATGTGAATTAAATATGCTTTTTTAGGTTTGAGCATTTTTAATAACTCAACTGCTTGATCTAAATTATAATGAGATATATGTTTTTCTTTTCTGAGTGCATCTAATACTATAATTTCTGCTCCTTTAATTTTTTCTAATTCCTCATCATCAATTTTATTAGCATCGGTAATGTAGGCAAAATTGTCTATTCTAAAAGCTTTTACCGGCATTTTATAGTGCCAAACACTTATAGGAATTAAATCAATATCGCCAATAGTAAAAGGTGTATCATCAATGGTATGTAGCTTTAATTCCGGTACTCCGGGATATTTATATTCGGAAAAAGCATAATGAAATTCTCTTATTAATGCCGACTGAACTTCTGAAGTAGCATAAATTGGCAATACACTTTTTTGTTTAAAATTAAACGCCCTTACATCATCTAGCCCCGCAATATGATCTTTATGTTCATGAGTAAACACTACAGCATCTAACTGTTGTAAATTTGCTCTTAGCATTTGTTGCCTAAAATCAGGGCCTGTATCTATAACAATGGTTGTTTTTTTTGTTTGTACTAAAATTGAAGTACGCAAACGATTATCTTTAGGATTTTCAGACATACAAACCTCACAGTTACAAGCTATAACCGGTACTCCTTGAGATGTTCCTGTTCCTAAAAATGTTATTCGCATCTTTATTTTTTAATAAATTAAAAATCTACCAATGCTTTCAATGCTGTTATAAAGCGTTCTTTAGGCATAAAATTTTGCTCTAATTCTCCAATAAATGGTACAGGCGTATCTAAGCTCGCCACACGTTTTATTGGTGCATCTAAATATTCAAAGCAATTTTCGGTAATTAAAGCACTTAGCTCTCCTCCTATTCCATTAAACATAGTGGCTTCATGTAAAATAATTACTCTGTTGGTTTTCTTTACAGAATTAAAAATGGTTTCCGTATCCAAAGGTACTAAAGTTCTTAAATCTATTAAGTCTGCTGAAATTTCCGGGTTTGCATCTAATGTTTCTAATGCCCAATGTACTCCCATTCCATAAGTTACAATAGTTATTTGCTCTCCTTCTCTTACCAAACTTGCTTTACCAAAAGGCAAGGTATAATAATCATCAGGAACTTCTTGTGTTATACTTCTATACAAGCCTTTATGCTCAAAATACATTACCGGATTTGTATCTTCAAAAGCAGTATTCAACAAGCCTTTAGCATCATAAGGAAAAGCAGGATAAACAATTTTTAATCCCGGAACTTGGGTAAACCAAGCTTCATTACTCTGAGAGTGAAATGGACCTGCTGCCATACCTCCACCTGTTGGCATTCTTACTACCACATCTGCATTTTGTTGCCAACGATAATAACTTTTGGCTAAATTATTACAAATTTGAGTAATACCTTCACTTACAAAGTCGGCAAACTGCATTTCTACCATGGCTTTTTGTCCATTAATAGAAAGCCCTAACCCTGCACCTAAAATAGCAGATTCGCAAAGTGGTGTATTTCTAACTCTATCTTTACCAAACTGAGCTACAAAGCCATCCGTAATTTTAAAAACACCTCCATAATCTGCAATATCTTGTCCCATCAATACCAAGTTTGAATGTTTCTCCATACTTTGTCTTAACCCATCAGAAATAGCATCAATCAATCTTTTTTCCGATTTTTTTTCAGTTGCAGGTCTTGTTTCTGAAAAAGAAAATGGTGCATAAACATCATTTAGTTCGGTTTGTGTGTCAGCTACAATTTTTGGCTCATTATAAGCCTTTTCCCAATCTGTATTTATTTCTTCTTTTATTTCAGCTTTAATTGTTTCAATTTTAGCATCATCTAATACTTTTTCGGCTAACAAATAATTCTCATAATTTACCACAGGATCTTTTTGCTGCCATTCATCCATCAACTCCTGAGGAACATACTTTGTGCCTGAAGCTTCTTCATGTCCACGCATTCTAAAAGTAAGTGCTTCAACTAAAACAGGTCGTGGTTTTTTACGAATAGATTCTGCTATCTGACTAATTTTATGATAAACATCTAAAATATTATTTCCATCAATCAACTCTGTCTCAATTCCATAACCGATTCCTTTATCCACAAAATTTTTGCAGATAAATTGCTCACTAGATGGAGTTGAAAGACCATAACCATTATTTTCTACTAAAATAATTACAGGTAATTGCCAAACTGCTGCTGTATTAATCGCTTCATGAAAATCTCCTTCACTAGCACCACCATCTCCGGTAAAAACTAAGGTAGCTTTTCCTTCATTATTCAATTTTTTACCTAAAGCAATTCCATCAGCCACCCCCATTTGAGGTCCTAAATGAGAAATCATACCAACAATCTTATGCTCTTGTGTTCCGAAATGAAAAGAACGGTCTCTACCTTTAGTAAAACCATTCATTTTTCCTTGAAATTGTGAAAACAAACGATGTAAAGGAATTTCTCTGCTGGTAAAAACACCTAAGTTTCTGTGCATAGGCAAAATATATTCGTCTTTTTCTAATGCTAAGGCTGCTCCCACCGAAATAGCCTCCTGACCTATTCCTGAAAACCACTTTGATACTCTTCCCTGACGAAGCAAAATCAACATTTTCTCTTCAATCAACCTTGGTTTTAATAAATTTTTATAAAGCTTAACAAGCTCTTCATCTGTATATTTTCTTCTGTTAAATGTCAACGCCATAAGTTGTGTATTTTGAAGTGCCAAATTTAACCGATTTTACCTAACTTCGTACTTTATTAATATAAAAATATAAAAATGAATATTCAGGAAATAATTGCCGGAATATGGATTTTAGGAGCTGTAATTTTCTTAGTTTACAAATACATTATTAAAAGAAAAAAACACGATTGTGATAATTGTGGACTAAAATAAATAAGCATGTGTGAAGGAAAAAACCGAGCAAGCATTAGTGTTGGTGACGAAGTGGTAGTGGTTCAAAAACACCATCAATCTTCAGGAGAGCTCACACAAGGAATTGTAAAAAGAATTTTAACTAACTCTAAAACGCATCCTCACGGCATTAAAGTAATGCTAGAATCGGGAATTGTAGGAAGAGTTAAAAATATTATTAAAGACTAAAACATGGGATTGACTAATAACGATATATTTAAAAAATTAAGAGTTGCTCACAAACTCAGAGATGAAGATATTGTAAACATTTGTGCATTGGTAGATTTTAAAATTACTAAAAGCGAATTAGGGGCTTTTTTCAGAAATGAAAGCCATCCGAAATATATGGAATGTGGGGACCAAATTCTACGTAATTTTTTAAACGGTTTAATTATTCATTTACGAGGACCAATGCCAAAGAAAGAAGATAAAGCATCTCATTAGCCTAGTAGTATTCTTTTAAATTTATTTATTAGTTTTGTGATAGACATCTTTTTATTAACAATTAATTGAATTACAATAATTTAAAAATTTATCACTCCAAACCAAACGTTTTTTCAGTTAATCAAAAAAATGATCATCCCTAATTATTTATCACATCTCATTCCTTTTGCCAAAAGAATTGGTTTAGCTTTTTTGGTGTTTACATTATGTAGAATTTTCTTTTACATTGTCAATCAATCTCATTTTCAAGATGTTGTTTTTATGGATTTTGTTTATGGAGTTCGTTTTGATGCCGTTGCTATTGCTTACTTGTATCTGCCTTTTATATTAATGTCGGTACTTCCCTTTTCATTTAGAAGTTTTAGAAAATACCAAAGAACTTTAGCTATCCTATTCTATATTCCCAATACCATTGCTATAATTTTAAACTTAGTGGATGTTGCTTACTTCGATTTTACTATGAAAAGGACAACTACAGATTTATTCAGCATGATTGGTGCCGGTGGTGGAGAAGATTTTATGACCTTATTACCACTTTATATTATTGATTTTTGGTACGATTACATTTTACTGGCTTTTTTAATTTGGTTTTCATGGTATGTTTATAAAAAATATTGTCGTTTTAAAGGCATGTTTTATCCTTATGTAAAGAAGAATTACATTATTCAATCTTCCATTTTTGTTGGAGTAATATTGTTTACCATTCTTGGTATGCGGGGAGGTTTTCAACTCAGACCGCTAAACAGTGTAAGTGCCGGACAATATACGCACGCGCAAAATGTTGCACTTGTTTTAAACACACCTTTTACCGTTTTGAAATCGCTCACTAAAGAAAAAGCTAAACCCATCAATTTTTATACTGATGATGAACTTGAAAGCCTCTACTCTCCAACCATAACTGTTGAAGCAAAAAATCCGCTCAACAAAAAAAATATTGTTTTTATAATTATTGAAAGTCTTGCTAAAGAATATGTTGGTTTCCATAACAAAAATGGATATACGCCATTTTTAGATTCCTTAATGACAGAAAGCTACGTATTTACAAACGCTTACGCTAATGGACAAAAATCTATTGAATCATTACCTTCCATTTTAGCTAGTTTACCTCAATTAATGAATACGCCCTTAGTGGTTTCTAACTATGGAAGTAATGCCATAGATGGCTTACCTAAAATCTTGAAAACACACGGCTACAATACT
Source organism: Vicingaceae bacterium (assembly GCA_036567945.1). Taxonomy (GTDB): domain Bacteria; phylum Bacteroidota; class Bacteroidia; order Flavobacteriales_E; family Vicingaceae; genus BRH-c54. The sequence continues at coordinate 5,470 of DATCTM010000011.1, read as the reverse complement.
TCTTTCTACCATTCAGGAAGCAATGGTACTATGGGCTTTGATGCTTTTTCGAGTATGGCAGGAACTGAAAATTATTTTGGCTTAGATGAATACCCTAAAAAAGACAAGCATTATGATGGCAAGTGGGGCATTTTTGATGAACCTTATTTACAATATTTTGCTAATGAATTAAATAAAAAAGAAACACCCTTTTTTAGTACCGTTTTCACTATTTCATCGCATCATCCTTATACCATTCCTGCTGAACATTTAGGCAAATTTCCTAAAGGCACCTTACCTATGCATGAGGTAGTTGGATACACCGATTATGCACTAAAAAAATTCTTTGAAACCGCTAAAAAAATGCCTTGGTACAATAACACGTTGTTTGTTATTACGGCTGATCATTCCACACATTCTGAACAAGCAAAATACAACACTCCAATAGGTCGGTTTGCAATACCTGCTTTAATTTTTGATCCAAGCAAAGAACTTAAAGGCGAGTATAATGCTCTTTTTCAGCAAATAGATATTGCTCCATCTTTATTAGGTTGGTTAGGAATTCCTACAAAATCAATTGCTTTTGGAAGAAATATTTTTAATAAAAATCCAAAAAAACCGTTTGTAGTTAATTTTATAAATGGTGTTTATCAGCTCTATCAAGATAATTATGTATTGTTTTTTGACGGTAAAAAAGCCATAGCCTTTTATGATATTTCAAAAGATGAATTACTAATGAATAACCTCCTAAAAACCGAACTTAATGGACAGGAATTAATTAAAAAAACAGATATGGAAGTTTTTATGAAAGCTATTGTTCAACAATACAATAACCGACTAATTAACAATCAATTATCTATTAGCAAATAATTTATTTTGATAAGTTATGTCTAAAACCAAAGTACTTTTCATTATTAACCCTATTTCCGGAACAGGAAAGCAAAAAATAGTGGAAAAACTACTTGAAAAACATCTAGATACTCAATCCATTGAATATGATATAACTTATACCGAAAGAGCTAAACATGCCATTGAAATTGCAAAAGAAGCTAAAGACAAGTATGATATTATTACCGCTGTTGGAGGAGATGGTTCTGTAAATGAAGTCGGTAGTCAGCTAATTGGTAGCAATACTACTTTAGCAATAATTCCTGTTGGCTCAGGAAATGGCTTGGCAAGGCATTTAAAAATTCCATTAACCATTAAAAATGCAATTGAAACCATCAATAATCTAAAAAAAACAACTATTGATGTAGTTAAAATTAATGATGGCTATTTTTTAGGAACGGCAGGAACAGGTTTTGATGCTCGTATTGGTTGGTTGTTTTCTCAATCAAAAAAAAGAGGTTTTTGGACCTATTTTAAAATTACCATAAAGGAATATTTTAACTACTCAGAAGGAGTTTATGACATTACTATTGATGATGAAAAAGTTAATATCAAAGCCCTACTTATTACTTTTGCCAACTCTAACCAGTACGGCAATAATGCTTATATTTCTCCAAACTCAAAACTTGATGATGGTTTAATAAGAATTATAATACTGAAAAAATTCCCTTTACTTTATTCCCTTAACTTTGCCTATAAACTTTTTAATAAAAAAATTAACACATTTAAGTACATAAAAGAGTTGAAAGGTAAAAACATCACCATTATTCCACCAAAAAAAGAGTTACATATTGATGGAGAACCAGCTTTAACAGAAGGTAAAATTAGTTTAACCATTCAGCCTTTAGCTTTAAAAATTATTATACCATGAGCAAGAAAAACATAGTATATTCTACCAACAAAAACTTTGAGTACGAAAATGAATTTGATGAAGAAGTAGAAACCCTTTCTCCTGAAGCACAAAAACTAAAAGTAATAATTGACCGTAAACAACGTAAAGGTAAATCAGTAACTTTAATTACAGATTTTATTGGCACTGATAATGATTTACAAACCTTGGGCAAAACTCTTAAACAAAAATGTGGAGTTGGAGGAAGTGCAAAAGACGGAGAAATTTTAATTCAAGGAGAGCATAAAGATAAAGTTTTTGATATCCTCTTAAAAATGGGATACAAACAAACAAAAAAAGTAGGAGGATAAAAAACTTAAAGCTCTTAATGAATTTACAGCATTATTGTTTATTATTGTATAATAAAGCATTTTGATTGAACTATAAGCAACTTACATATCACTTTTTAACATTTACACTGCTTATAGTAAGTGTTTTTTGTTTTAATCTAAAAGTTGTTGGACAAACATACAATTTCAGTTATTTTAATGTACCTGAAGGATTACCACAATCTTCCGTTAATGCAATCTATAACGATTCTAGAGGATATTTATGGGTAGCAACTTCTGGTGGTGGCGTTGCCCAATTTGATGGTAAAGTTTTTAAAAAATATAATGAAAAAGATGGTTTAGCAGGTAACATAGTTACTGGAATTGATGAAGACAAAGAAGGTAACATGTGGTTTACCTCTACTTGGGGAGGTGTTTCCAAATACAACGGTAGAAACATGGTTGTATTAACTAAAAATGATGGTCTTCAAAGTAATTCTAACAACTGTATTTTTATCGATAACAAAAATATGATTTGGATAGGGAGCACTTCTGGATTGTGTTATTACGAAAATGGTTTTTTTCACACCTTAAACAAAAAAAAGTTTAATACATCCGTCAATTTCATTACCTCCGATAATAAAAATAATATTTGGATTGGAACAACAGATGGTTTAATAAAAATAAATGGAAAAGACACCTTGTATTTTAATACTGAAAATAATTTACCTTCAAACAACATTACTTCTCTATTACAAAACAATGAAGGTAACTACTTAGTTGGGTTTAAAGATGCCGGAATACATAAAATACTTGCCGGTAGTATTGATAAAGATGCTAAATTAGAAATAGAAACAATTAATTCATCACATAAAATTTCCTCTATTTTAGAGGATAATGACAAAAATATTTGGTACTCAACTTTTAACAACGGAATTTATCATGTAAATATAAGCACCAATGAAATTAAACATATTAGTAAAGAAAATGGTCTTGAAACAAACAACATAAACACCTTATATAAAGATAGAATTGGTAATATTTGGATAGGAACTAGTGGCTCCGGCATGATTAGAGTAAATAACACTGCTTTTAGTTATTTTAATGAAATTGTTGGTTTAAATCAAAACGATATTTTTGGAATTATACATGATAACAATGAAAACATTTGGGTTACAACTGCAAGTAGTGGTGTTTATAAATATGATGGTAATTTCTCAACCCAATTTACAGAACTAAATGGATTAGGCAGTAACACGGTAAGAGCTATTGCAAAAGATAATAAAGGTGATTTATGGTTTGCTACAACAAAAGGACTTAGCAAATTCAGTAATGGAATTTTTAAAAATTATACTACAAAAGATGGATTGCCTTCCGATGAAATAAAAAGTTTACTTTTCGACAAGAGAGGATACCTGTGGATAGGGACTAATGGTGGTGGTTTATGTAAATATGATTTTAACACTTTTACTACTTATACTACAGATAATGGACTTTCTCATAACTACATACACTCTTTATTTTTAGATAAAAATGAAAATTTATGGATAGGAACAGGAAATGGAATAAATCGTATGAGTAAGGAGGTAATTACTAGCTTTCCTGTTTCAAAACTTTGTAATTCTTATATCAGCAGTATTACCGAAGATGCTTATGGAAACATTTGGTTTGGCACCGACCGTTGTTTAACTAAATATGATGGAATCGATTTTACTTCATTTACAACAAAAAACGGTTTATCGTCTGATGTGATTTATTTAGTCTATTTTCATAAAAGAGGACATTTATGGATTGGTACTAACAACGGATTAGATAAATTTACATTTAATAGTTACGGACAGGTAGATGAAATAAAAAATTATGGTTTAAGTGATGGTTTTAGAGGAGTTGAATGTAATAGTAGAGCTATTTACGAAGATGAAAAAAATAATCTATGGATAGGAACCGTTAAAGGTTTAATAAAATATAACCCTTCGGAAGACAGAGAAAATGTTTTTGAATCTAAAACACATATTACAAGCGTTAAGTTATTTTTTGAAAATGTTGACTGGTTAAAACATTCAAAAGAATTATCTAAGTGGTATAATTTACCGGAAAATATTGAACTTAAATACAATCAGAACCATTTAACTTTTGAATTTAACTCCATCAATCTTTCTCACCCTGAAGCAGTTCTATATAGCTTTAAATTAGAAGGTTTTGACAACAATTGGTTTCCTGCTACTACAAAAGATGTAGCTACTTACTCTAATCTACCACCAGGAGCTTATACTTTTAAAGTAAAATCTAGAAATAATGATGGTGTTTGGAACCAACAACCAGTTACTTTTTCATTTACCATTAAAGCTCCTTTTTGGCAATCGTGGTGGTTTTATTTAATTGTTGGCTTAGGTACTTTTTATTTAGTTTTTAAAATTGCTACCTATAAAGAAAAAAGACAATTACAAATTAGTAAAGAACTCGAAGAAAAAGTTAAAGAAAGAACAATGCTTATTGAAAAACAGCGTGATGAAAAAGAAATTCTCTTAAAAGAAATTCATCATCGAGTAAAAAACAATATGCAAGTAATTAATAGTCTTCTAAGTATCCAATCTAATTACACTAAAGACGAAAAAGCGCTGGCTCTTTTTAGTGAAGCTCAAAATAGAATCCGCTCTATGGCTTTAATTCATGAGAAAATGTATCAATCCGGAGATCTTTCTAAAATAGATGTTCAAGATTATATTATTTCTTTAATCGATGATTTAGTTAGCTCCTACTCTATTAATTGCGACATTCATTTAGATTTAAAAATAGATGCTTTAAAATTTGAAATTGATACATTAATTCCAATTGGTTTATTGTTAAATGAAATTATATCTAACTCATTAAAATATGCTTTTAAAGAAAAAGACAAAGGAACCATTACCATACATTTATCAGAACAAAATGACAATACATTTAAATTAATTATTGGTGATAATGGAATTGGAATGCCTAAAGGTATGTTACAAAAAGATGATGAAACACTAGGAATGGAGCTGATAAAAGTATTTGTTAGCCAAATTGATGGCGAAATTGAACGAATGGATAAAGATGGCACCTATTTTGAAATTATTTTCAAGAAAAGAATAAATAAAAAATGAGATTAACATCCATTAACATATTAACAGTTTTGTTGCTTTTTTGTAGTTTTCAAACAAAAGCTCAAGAGGCTATTTTTGTTGGTACAATTTTAAATGCTAGCGATTCTATTGCTTTAGAAGGAGTACATATTATCAACAAATCAACCAATATTGGTGTGGTTTCAAAAACAAATGGTAGCTTTTCCATTATGGCAAGTCCTAATGATACATTAATCATTTCTTCTGTAGGATTCTCTACCTATAATCATGTAATAAACAATTCTTATTTCAACGTTTATTTGCATAGAAGAACGTATAATCTTGAAAACTTTACGGTACTT
>DATCTM010000010.1:0-16672 GCA_036567945.1 Vicingaceae bacterium | reverse complement strand
TCATCTCCACCACCATTAAAAGTAGTGCTATACGCTCCGGAAGTGACAGGATAACCTGTTCCAAAAGCAGAACTTCCAGCATATAAAAACCCTTTTGAATCAAAAGTAGCAGTATAACCGAAATTATTAGCTGTAGAACCTGAAAGTGAGGAAAACATTAAGGTTGGATCAATAATTAAATCGTAGTTTTTATCGTATCCATTAGGAAATTCAAAACCTAACTCATTGTTTTCTAACGTATAATTACAAGCTACTTCTACTTTGTTTCCATTAATGAGCTGATAAGCATAAGGTTTATCTTCAATAATGGTATTTACAGAAGTAGTAACATGCAACTGACCTTTTTTGAGTTGTAGCTTATTTTGTCCATTGTAAACTAGCTTAATCTGATTAGCGTTAGCTTGGGCTTTTACTATAAAATCGTATTTTAAATTATCAGTAGAATATATCTGAAAATCTATGCCTTTATAGACTTCTTGGTACGTCACCTTTTTATATCCTTTAACATTAGAAGCCCATTTTTTGGGATCATTGCCTAAAAAGTAATTAAAATAGGCAAATACTTTTTCAGATTTTATAATGGTAGGGTTGGGATTACCATCTTTAAAATTTACGTTGTAAGCGTGCCAATTTAGTTTGTTGGGAATTTCATTAAGTTGATAATGATTGTGGTGATGAGCATATTTTTCTATCATGGCAACATCATACAAATCGAAAGTTAGTCGGTTTTTTTCTAAATAAACAAAACCACTATTTAGTTCAGATTTAAGCAAAACGTTCTTATGCCACTGACCTTTGTTTTCAATAAAAGTAAGTTCACCGGAAGCAAAGACATTGCTTACAAGTAACAAAAAATATATTATTAACAACAATACCAAACGTTTCATAAAGTAAATTTAACTATAAATTTCGTTCGCTCAAAATATTACAATATTTATTCACTTTTTTTTGGATGAAGTGGTTTTTTGTCTTTATTTTTGCTCTTTATTTAGATTAAGTCTAAATAAATTGATTTATGATAGATATTTTAATAGCACATAACAATCCTATAGTTGCCGAAGGTTTAAAAACTATTGTGCAAAGTAAGATGCGTAATAGGGTGTTGGGAGTGGTTAATTCTATAGAACAGTTGAGTGAATGCTCTAAAAGGTATTTTCCGGATATTGTTGTTATTGATTATTCTACAGGACAGTTTGGATTAGACGCAGTTAAAAAAATTAAAGAGATTTATAAAAATGCTAAAATTTTAGCTATAACACCATCTTTGGCAAAGCAAATTATTTATAAATCGTTGAGTTATGGAGTGGATAGTTATTTGTTAGATGATTGTGATAAGCAAGAAATTTTGGAAGCCGTAGAAGATACGTATAATGGTAAGCAGTTTTATTGCGGAATGGTTATTAATATTTTATCAGAAAAGAATGAAGATAGTAACTTAGATTGTGAAGGTATCTCTCTATCGGAAAGAGAAATTGAGATTATTAAGTTGATTTCTGACGGACTAACCAACAAAGAAATTGCAGATAAGTTGTATTTAAGTACGCATACTGTAAATACTCACCGCAAAAACATCATGCACAAGCTGAATATTAAAAATACAGCAGGAATCGTCATTTATGCGGTTAAAGAAAATATTATCAATACCTAAATAAACCTTCAAGGTTTTTGAATAAAAATTTTTGTTTTTTTTTACAAATTCTTCACCCAACAACGTTTTCTTTTGTGTTGCGTGTTTTCGTAGTTTTTCCAGTTTTGTATAGCTTTTTGGTTGGTTTCAAAAATTCCGGTAGTTTCCACTTCGGTAACACCATGTTTTTCCATTACGGCTTGCAATTCATTAATTAAAATGGCAGCAACGCCTTTTCCTTGGTATTCTGGCATGATGCCGGTAAGCATTAAATCTACTACTTTTGGTTTGTTTAGTGCTTTTTTAATGTGATACCAACCAAATGGGAAAAGCTTTCCGTTAGCTTTTTGTAAACCTTCTGACAAAGATGGTAAACCAATGATGAAAGCAACTAATTGGTTATCTTTATCGAAAATCAATTTTACAAACTGAGGATTAAGCATCATTAAATAACGCTTAACATAATAATCTATCATTTCTCTATCGAGATGAACCACACTGAATAAATCCTTAAACGCTTCATTTAAAATCTCAAAAAGTTTTACTGCAAAAGGTTGTAATTCAGCCGTTTTTTTAAAACTTTTAACGGTAAGTTGGTTTCTGGTTTTTATTACTTCGGCTACTCTTTTGGCTTTATCAGGAATGCCTTCTAAAAACAAACGGAATTCAATCCAGTCAATTTCTTTTTGGTAGCCCAATTTTTCCATGTAATCTTTGTAGTAAGGCAAATGGTATTCTGATGCTGCTGATGGTAAATGGTCGAAACCTTCTACCAACATTCCTTGGTGATCGAGATTGGTAAAACCTAATGGACCTAATACTTTAGTCATTCCTTCAGATTTAAGCCATTCTTCAGCTGTTTGAAGTAAGTTTTTAACTACCTCTTCATTATCAAAAAATTCTAATCGAGTAAAACGCCCTGCTTTTTCACCGGTTTTTTTGTTGTATTGTTCATTAATGATAGCACCAATTCTTCCAACACATTTATCATCTTTATAAGCCACCCAAAACTTAGCTTTACAAAACCTAAAAGCAGGGTTGTAAATACTCTGAATAGCTTTTATTTCATCTTTTTTGATAGGTGGAACCCAAAAATTATTGTCTTTGTAAATTTCAAACTGAACATTTACAAAGTCTTTAAAGTGTTTATTATCGGTAACCTCTATAATTTTAACAGCCATGGTTTTGATTTTGAATAGTAATTATTTATTCCTCCACTTTTATTAATTCATCATCTATCACATGATGGTCTATCAACTTCTCTAAATTTCTAAGTGATTTAGGACCTTCATATCTGTCTAGAATTTTTTTCTTTTTACCATCCAAATTTACGGAAATTATACAAGATGGAATATCAGTAACTTGTGCATCGTATTTATCTTCAAGATTAAAAAAGCCAATTTCTTTAATCATATTGGTAATTTCATCCATTGCATCTTTAGAAAGTGTCTTAGTATGTTTGCCTTCTTTTTTCGCAAAAGTTCTACCTTCATATTCTACTCTTCCTGTATTGTAAATTCGAATAAGGTAAGATGGACACATGCCTAAACAAGGTGTTCTTTCCATAGTAATAAACAAACTTTCTTTTATAGGAAGAGGTTCTGTTTGCTGTGTGTTTTCTGTTTCTTTAGGTACTGTTGTATCTTCTTTTACAGCTGTATCCTGAGTTTTTTCTTGTGTTTTACAAGCATGTAAACTAAAAAGTATAAGGATGAGTATATAGAGTTGTGATTTCATGTTTGTTTATTTTTTCTTTCTTTTTTCTTGTAATTTTTGAGCTTCTTTCATTCTAGCTTCTAGCTTAGCAGCAAATCCCGATTTCTTTTTTACTTTGGTTTTATTAGCTTGGATTTTAGCTAATAATTTATCTTCATCAATAAACCATTTTTTAATAGCATACTGCTGTCCGATTGTCATCATATTGGCAACTAAATAGTAATAACTTAAACCAGATGCGTAACTGTTGAAGAAAAATAACATCATTACAGGCATTAAGTACATCATAATTTTCATTTGAGCCGCCATAGCTCCTTCCATTCCTGCTCCTGAAGTCATTTGACTATTAGCTTTCGTATAGAAAATCATAGAAATAGCCATCAACAAGGTAAATAAACTTACGTGTGCTCCATAGAAAGGAATATCAAAAGGTAATTCTAAAATGGAATCGTAAGTGGATAAATCTTCTGCCCAAAGGAAACTTTTCTGACGTAAATCAAATGTTGCCGGAAAAAATCTAAACAATGCAAATAAAATGGGCATTTGTATTAACATAGGAATACATCCTGCCAACGGATTTACACCTGTTTGTCTGTACAATGCCATAGTAGCTTGTTGCTTTTTCATGGCATCACCTTTATATTTTTCGGTAAGCTCAGTAATTTCAGGTTTTAATACTTTCATTTTGGCACTACTCAGGTAAGTTTTCCAGGTAATAGGGAAAAGCAAGGTTTTAATAATAATGGTAAGTAGCAGAATTACGATACCGATAGACATATCAAAACCTATTAGGAAATTAAATACCGGACGAATAATTAAGTGGTTTACCCAGCCAAAAATTCCCCAGCCATAGTCAATAGCTTCATCTAACCCAACACCTACAGCCTTTAAATCATCCAATCGGTTAGGTCCGAAATAATATTGCATGGCAAAAGTTTCGTTGTTTTTAAACTCGTAAGGAAGTGTAATTCCTGCACTCATTTCTTTTACATGCGTATTTTTTAAGTCTTCAGGGACTTGTTTTGTTTCAACAAAAGAATTGGCATTTTCGAAAGGTTTGTCTTTAGCTATTAATGTAGCATTGAAATATTGTTGTTTAAACATAATCCAATCCATTGAAGAAAGCATCTCTTCTTTTTCGTAAGCACCGGTTCCAATGTAATCAACTTCATTGTTATTGTATTTGTAGTAAGTTGTACTCGCCATTTCTTGACTTTGTATCGTCTTTTCCTGACTTGGAGTTACCATTTGCCATTGAATAATAGGCTCTTCGGTTAAAATTTCATTCATTCCTGAAGTGATAAAATCGAAATCTACCAAATAAGCACCTCCCGAAAGGGTATATTTATATTCGATAAAGCTGTTTTTATCGGTAGTATATAATTTAAGAGAAAAGCTTTTACTATCTCCGTTTCCAACCTCAAAAGAAGTGTTTTCTGTATCAAAGTACAGGTTTTCGGTATTGATAATTCGTAAAGAATTTTTACCTGTAACTCCGGGAATAGAAAGTTCTGCATTGAATCTAGAAAGGTTTTCTTTAAACAATATAAGCGGTAAAGAATCGTAAGTAACATATTCTTTTAACTCAACAGAAGTTATTCTACCACCTTTGTTAGAAACAGTAACTTTTATTTTTTCATTTTCTAGGGTAAATGTTTTTTCTTCGCCACTAGCTGCATTAGCAAATGGACCATATTCTAATTGATATTGAAGGTTAGATAATGAGTCTGTATTGGTAGTTAATCCTGTAGAATCAAGAGGAAGAATAGTGTTTTCAGCAGTTGTATCTTCTTTGTTTTCGGCAGGAGAAATTACTTCTTCAGCATTAGATTTATCTATTTGTTCGGTTTGTTTAGCTGCTTTGTCTTTTTTGGCTTTGGCTGCTAATTCTTCTTCTGTTGGTTGTGTTAAGTAGCTAAAAATTAATAGGATTGCTCCAATTAATACCAATCCAATTATGCCATTTTTATCTAGTCCTTTACTCATTTATTTGGGTTTATTGAAAAATATTTTTTTAAATTATTTGTTGTGATGATCGGCCGCTGCCTTAATAAATGCAGAAAATAGTGGGTGAGGGTTAATTACCGTACTTTTATATTCCGGGTGAAATTGAACGGCTACAAACCAAGGATGATTAGTAATTTCAACTATTTCAACCAGATTGTTTTCAGGGTTTAAACCTGTAGCAATCATACCTTGTTTTTCGTAGTCTCCTAAGTATTTGTTATTAAATTCATAACGATGTCTGTGACGCTCCTGAATTTTGTCGCTGTTATAAGCAGTAAAAGCATTGGAGTTTTCTTTCACATTGCAAGAGTAAGCTCCCAAACGCATTGTGCCACCTTTGTCGCTAATATTTTTTTGACTTTCCATTAAATAAATTACCGGAAATGGCGTTTCAGGATACATTTCTGTGGAATGTGCATCTGTTAACCCTAATACATTTCTACCAAATTCAATTACAGCACACTGCATTCCCAAGCAAATTCCGAAAAACGGTATTTTATTTTCTCTGGCATATTTTATTGCGGCAATTTTTCCTTCAATACCTCTTTCTCCAAAACCAGGTGCTACTAATACACCGTTTAAGTTTTCAAGTAATTGTTTGGCATTCTTTTCATTGATGTCTTCGGAGTGTATCCAGTCAACTTCAACTTTAGTTTCTATGTGTGCTCCGGCATGTATGATGGCTTCAGAAATAGATTTGTAAGCATCCTGAAGCTCTGTATATTTTCCTACCAAACCAATTTTTATGGTTTGTTTCGGGTTTTTTAGTTTGGTTAAAAATTGTTTCCAAGCAACTAGTTGAGGTTCTTCGCCATAAGATAATCCCAGTTTGTCTAATACCACCTTATCTAACTCTTCTTCTTGCATTAACAAAGGTACATCATAAATAGTATCAGCATCCATTGCTTCTATAACTGCTTTTGGAGAAATGTTGCAAAACAACGCTACTTTTTCTTTTACGCCTTCAGAAAGCTTGTGTTCTGTTCTTAAGGCTAAAATATCCGGTTGAACTCCTGATTCGAGTAGTTGTTTAACAGAGTGTTGGGTAGGTTTTGTTTTTAATTCTCCCGAAGCTGCTAAAAACGGAACAAAAGTTAAATGTAAGACAATACAATCAAAATCGGGTTCCCACTTTAGCTGACGAACAGCTTCTATATAAGGTAAAGATTCTATATCGCCAACAGTTCCACCAATTTCAGTAATTACAATATCGTATTCTTCAGTATTTCCTAACAGTTTAATTCTTCTTTTAATTTCATCGGTAATATGAGGAATTACCTGAACGGTTTTTCCTAAATAAGCTCCTGCACGTTCTTGATTAATAACATATTGGTAAATTCTACCGGTAGTTACATTATTAGCTTGTGAAGTAGGTACATTTAAATACCTTTCGTAATGTCCTAAATCTAAGTCAGTTTCAGCACCATCATCTGTAACAAAACACTCTCCGTGTTCATAAGGATTTAATGTTCCCGGATCTATGTTAATGTAAGGATCTAGCTTTTGAATAGTTGTTGAATAACCTCTGGCTTGTAAAAGTTTAGCCAATGAAGCTGCAATTATTCCCTTTCCCAATGAAGATGCTACTCCTCCTGTTACAAAAATGTATTTAGTTGATGATGCCATTTTAAGGTTTGATACGATAAAAAAATTAAAGCGGCAAATTTAATAATCAATATGCAATTTTCAAGTATCTAAGCAGATTAAAAAGCAAACAATTATTTTATTTTATTCACAAAATAAATACCTACTAAAATTATAAAAATACTAACGATTTGAATGAAGTTAATTTCCTCACCATCAATAACTCCCCAAAAAATGGCAAAAATTGGTATGAGGTAAGTAACTGTTGAAGCAAATACTGCCGAAGTATATTTTATCAGTTGATTGAAAATAATAATGGATAATGCCGTGCCAACTACAGCTAAAATAGCAACATAACCTAAAGCTGTAGCAGCTTCCGGATTAGTTTGTGTAGTAGCAACAAAATCAGTGAAGAATAGATAGATTATTGCAGGAATTCCAATAATTAAAAAGGATAATGCTGTTATGGCTATGGAATTAATTTCGCCTAAATATTTTTTTATAGTGTTTACACTTATGGCATAACATAAAGTGGCAATTACTACTAAAAGAGCATAAACAAATGGAGTGTTTTCAATATCAAAACCATTAGATATTACAAGACCAAAAGCACCAATTAGTCCAATAAAAACACCTAAGAATTTACCTTTAACCGCAGGAACTTTAAAAATGATAACGCCTAAAATTAATGTAAAGAATGGTGTTAATGAGTTTAACATTCCTGCTAAGGAACTGGTAATACCGGTTTCTGCTAAAGTGAATAAAAAAGCAGGAATACCACTACCAAAAACACCTACTATGGCTAAATATTTCCATCTGTCTTTTTTTACTTTATGAATGTATTTGAATAAAAAAGGTAGTAAAAACAAAAATGAAATAACTATTCTTAGTGCAGCAACTTCATCATGCGAATAAACCTTCATGCCTCTTTTCATTAATATGAAAGAGCTTCCCCATATAAATGCAAGGAAAAATAAAAGGAGGTATTGCCAAATTTTCTTTTCTAAATTCATCTGAAATAAAAATGATGGCGAAATTCAGCAAATAAGTTTAGTTGGCAAGTAATTTTATTTTTTTAGTTTTCAATTAGCTAGTTGCTTCCTGCATGACAAAAAGAAAAATGGGTTTGGGGTAAAAAAATCCCCCGTTTTTAAACGGGGGATTTAGGTTTTTTATTTTTTAAAAATGTATCGGGTAATAAAAATCCCATTACCATCTTCTTTTCCTGCATCAGCTTCTACACCGCTAACAACAGTCACTAACTCCCAGCCATTAGCAGCCATTTCATTTAATTTTGAAGTAATCATCGCATCGTTTGAAGCAACATTTTGGAAGTTTAATCCAACACCACTATAAAAGTTAAGCATTTTTGTTTCTGCTAATTCATCAACTTTAGCATCACTTCTTTTTATTTTACCTTGTTCACTGTCTTTACCATCACTTCTTCCGGTAGTAAAATGATGATGATTTACCTCTGTAAGGTTTTCAATAATTCTAGAACGACCAATGCCCATTGGAACAATAGATTCTATACTGGTAATAATTTTAAATTGTGTTCCTGTTGCTCCATCTTGAGCTTTTGGAGTAAAACTGAATAAACCTGCGGTAACAAATGCACCAACTAAACTAGCAATGATTAAATTTTTTTTCATGATTTTTATTTTTAAATTAATATATAGATTTGATTAAAGATTTTTTTGATTAGCAAATTTTATTCCATTCCACAAATTAAAGAAATATTTTGGAGCATATTGTAAACGAGAACCATACCACGAAAACATTTCGCCATCCACTAACATGATTTTACTGGTAGGACATAAGTTTTGCAGCTCAGCAATATGTTCTTCTTTAAAAGGATAAGGTTCTGATGAAAGTAAAATAAATTCAGGTTGTAGTTGTTGTATCTCTGGTTTACTAATTTCGGGATAACGAGTTTTATTTTTCAGCACATTGTCAAAACCACAATAATCCATTAAATGATGAATAATAGTATTATTTCCTACACTCATATAGGGTTTTTTCCAAATTAAGTACAAAGCAGTATGGCGTTTAGTAAAATTGGATTGGTATTTTTTAAATTCTTGTTCGATAGTGTTAATTAGCCTGCTGGCATTTTCATTTTTCTTAGTGATTTCGCCAATAGTTTTAATCATGTTCAGGCTGTCTTGAAGTGTGGAAATGTCGCTTATCCAAACAGGAAAAAGTTGTTGAAGAGTTTTGATTTCTGCTTCGGTATTTTCTTCTTTGTTGGCAATAATTAAATCAGGGTTAAGAGCCTTTATTTTCTCAATATTCAGGTTTTTGGTTCCACCAATTCTTGTTTTGTTTCTAAACCATTTTTCGGGGTGAACACAAAATTTAGTAATGCCAATTACTTCTTTTTCTAAATCTAAATCATAAAGCAATTCTGTTTGTGAAGGCACAACACTAATAATTCTTTTGGGAGTGTTGGGGATTTTAATAGTATGGTTAATTTGATCGGTAAAAAGCATGATTAATAGGTTTCTAAAAGCAAAATTGTTTTGGTGGTTGAATTAACTTTAAAGTTATTGTCTGTTCTGGAATTTACTACCCAAATAATGTTGTCATTTTTGTCGGTTAATATCCAAGTTGTTTGTTTTTCAGGTATAGAAAATTTCTCATCAATAAAATAATCGCTCAATTTCTTTTTGCTTTTCATGCCAAATGGAGTAAAGCGGTCTCCTTCTTTCCATTTTCTAAAACACAAAGGAAAATCAATTTTATCGGCATCTAAATAAGCAATGTTTTTGGCTGTTTTAAAGGTGGGAGCTTTATTTTCAATTAACTCAAACGTAATATTTATAGGACTTTTGGAAAAATCATTGATGGTATGAATAATAATTGGTTCGGATTGATTTTCTGTTTTTGGAGAAAGCAATAAAAATGTTCTGTCTTTAATAAGTTGATGAGTGGTGGAGAAAAATTGCTTGCCGGAATTTTCATTTAACGATAGGGCAATTTGTTCGCAATCATCAAAATTAAAATGATAAGACGATAAAAAATAATACAAGTAAGTAGCTAATGGATGTAGTTGTTGTAAGTATGTAATATTGATTTTAATCATCTCTTTTTCAGTGGTAAAACAACGCTTTTTTTCTACTTCAATTTTCTGCATTAAAATATTTTCTGTAGCCGAAAAATGTCTTGCAGTTTCATTAAGCGTTTCAATAATATTGGGATTAATTTCTGCAAGTTTGGGCAATACTTCATGTCTTATTTTATTGCGGACATATTTTACAGAAGCATTGCTTTGGTCTTCTCTGTAGTTGATTTGGTGTGTGGAAATGTATTGCTGAATTTCATCAGAAGTAAAACAAAGTAAGGGACGAATGATATGGTTGTTTTTAGCTTTTATGCCATGAAGTCCGCTTAATCCGGTACCTTTGGTTAAGTTGATTAACATGGTTTCTGCTACATCATTTTGATGGTGTGCGGTAGCGATAAAATGGTAATGATAGGTTGTTTTTATTTCTTCAAACCAATTGTAACGCAATTCTCGGGCAGCCATTTGTGTTGAAATTTTATGTTTTTCAGCATATTCGGATGTGTCAAACTTAATAGAATGGAAAGGAATATTGAGTCGTTGGCACGTTTGCTGAACAAAAAGTTCGTCCCCATCAGCAGCTTTATCTCTCAATTGAAAATTGCAATGAGCTACACCAATATTGAACTTAGCAGCTACAAATAAATGCAACATTGCCATAGAATCTTTTCCGCCACTAACTGCCAATAAAATTTTATCTGTTGGTTGAAATAGTTGATTACTCTTGATATGATTTTGAAATGCGCTTAACATACAGTAATGTAAAATTAGATTTTTCCGATTAAGAAAAAAATAATCTGTTATTTTAAAAAAGAGGTAATTAAATTATTGGGATGAGTGGTTGGCATAATTTCAAAATCAAACCATTCTTGTAAAGGAACATCAAAGCCAAGTCCGTTTAAATAATTTTGCAAAGCAAGATTTAAACCATCGCTATATTGTTTATGATTGGCTCCAAGAGGGTCCTCGTGATACAAATCGTTTTGAGCAAACCCTTTAAACTTAGGGCCAACTATTTTAATTTGATAATTCTCAGGGTTTTTGCCAATAGGACTGTGAGCAGTGGTGGTAAATAAGTGCCAAAACGCTGATTGAATACAGTTGTTTTCAAATAATTGTCTCACCACCTCAAGTGAATCTATAGTTTCTTGATCTGTTTCTGTAGGGAAGCCATACATTAAATAGGCATGAACCATAATGTTACTTTCTGAAAATGAATTGGTAACTCTTGTTACTTGAGCAATATCAACACCTTTTTTCATTTTCTCTAATAATCTGTCAGAGGCTACTTCTAAACCGCCTGTTACAGCTATGCACCCCGATTTTGCTAAAAGAGCACACAATTCAGGAGTAAATGTTTTTTCAAAACGAATATTAGTCCACCAAGTAATATATACTTTTCTTTTTAGTAATTCTTCGGCTAAAGCTCTAAGCATTTTGGGTGGAGCAGCCTCATCCACAAAATGAAAACCATAAGTACCCGTTTCTGCAATTATCTTTTCAATTTTATCAACCAAATCTTCAGCGGTAGTATTTTGGTAATTCGCAATGTAATCTAAATTAACATCGCAAAAAGTACATTGTTTCCAATAACAACCATGAGCAACGGTTAATTTATTCCACTTTCCATCTGTCCACAATCGGTGCATGGGATTCATCACATCTAAAAATGACAAATAACTATGAAGTGGTAAATCGGCATAACTTGGTGCAGGTAAATTGCTGTGATGAAAAATAGTATTAGGCGTCTTATTTTGAAAGACTACTTTTTCATTTTCAAGGGTGTAGGTTCTTTCTAATTCTTCTTTAGCTATTATTTTATCAAGGTATTTGCAAAGTTTTAATAGCGGTCCTTCACCATCATTTAAGGTAATGAAATCTACATAATTAAAAATTCTGGTATCGGTTAAGGAGAGTAATTCGGTATTGCAATAACCACCACCAAAGGCAATTTTTGTTTTTTTAGCATGTTTCTTTATAAATTGAGCACAACGCAGTGCAGCAAATAAGTTTCCTGGAAAAGGAATAGTAAAACAAACTAAATCCGGTTGGTATTCTTCTAATTTACCAGCCATAAGTAATAGCAATTGATCTTCTATAATGGTGGTTTCAAAAGAAAGGTATTCATCAATTTCATCAAAACTACTTGCCGCTGTAGCTATTTGTTCGGCATAGCGTGTGAAAGAAAAAAACTCATCTACATTTGCTTTAATAAAATCGCCTAATTCTTCAATGAAAAGTGTGGCCAAATGCTTGGCTTTATCTATGATGCCTAAATTTCCGAAACCATATTCAAATTCTTCTTCGTTTAAATTGGTGCTTCGGTGAGCTTTAGGTAAAAAATTACTTTGTAACATTTGGTAAGCAGCAGTAACCTCATGTTGTTGTAAAAAATGGATAACTCGATCTACTTTTTGTATGTAATCTTCTCGTTGGTCATACACTAATGAAAATGCTATTTCTTCATTGCTTTTTTCAACTTCTTTAAAGAGATGAGCAATAAAGTCTTTTGTAAAAATTTTGGTAAACAGTTCTATGCTTAAGTCACACTGATTGGCCTGCACACCTTTACTATCTAAAAAACCTTTTAAGTAAGTGGTAGCCGGATAACTGGTATTGAGTTGTGTAAATGGTGGGGTAATTAGTAAAACTTTTGTTTTCATGTGTTTATTTTATTATCGGTCACATATAACTTCCTTAATAATCATTCCCCTGTATGAGAAACTTTTACTCATAGTTGTTTCATGGGATAAAATTAGATTTTTCCGATTAAGAAAAAAACAATCTTTGATTTTCTATTCAGCCAAAATTTATTTTCAAAATCAATTGACTAATTTTATCCTTTAAAACACATAAAAAAATATCATGAAAATATATCCATTAAACACAGGGAATTTTAAGTTAGATGGCGGTGCTATGTTTGGAGTGGTGCCAAAATCGTTGTGGCAAAGAACGAATCCGGCAGATGAAAATAATATGTGTAGCTGGAGTATGCGTTGTATGTTGATAGAAGATGGCGATAGACTAATGATTATTGATAACGGTATGGGCAATAAGCAAGATGAAAAGTTTTTTGGACATTATTACTTGCATGGAAATGATTCGTTGGAAGGAAACCTTAAAAAATTAGGCTTTCATCCTGATGATGTTACAGATGTTTTTCTTACCCATTTGCATTTCGACCATTGCGGTGGTGGAGTAAAATGGAATGCTGATAGAACCAAATACGAGGCTACTTTTAAAAATGCTACTTATTGGAGTAATAGTCGCCATTGGGAGTGGGCTACCGTTCCTAATCAGCGTGAAAAAGCTTCTTTTTTGAAAGAAAATATTATTCCTATGATGGAATTTGGTCAGTTGAAGTTTATCGATAAAGAAGGGTTTGATTTTTTTGATATTTTATTAGCAGACGGACATACTGATGCTCAAATGATTCCGCATATTAATTATCAAGGAAAAAAAGTAGTTTTTATGGCGGATTTATTACCTTCAGTAGGTCATATTCCTTTGCCTTATGTAATGGGTTACGATACTCGTCCACTACTGACTTTAGATGAAAAAGCTAAGTTTTTAAAAGAAGCTGCCGACAAAGAATACATTTTATTTCTAGAGCATGATTCCGTAAATGAATGTTGTACCGTTCAGCATACCGAAAAAGGAGTGCGTTTAAAAGAAACTTTCAGATTTGATGAGCTTTTTAGCTAGAAATATAACAACAACTTTTGTTGTGTTTTTAGCGAATATATTGTGTTCTCAATTGTTTTCGCAAGAAGCAACAGCTTTTATAGAAGCAGAAGAGCAAGTGTTGTTTCAATTGTCAATAAATGAAAAAAAACAAACTGAAGACTATGTTTCAAAAGTTCAGATAGTTGGATTGGTTAAGCAACAGAACTACAAGCTTACCTTTAATTTTAAAGATGACACCCTTCAACATACGACTACCATTTATGTTTTGGAAGGTGGTGTTTCTCAGCATTATCTATTAAAAAATAATAAATTGGAGTTGCTAAAAGTGTTGTTTCCTCCACATCAACAGCAAGTGGATAGTTCGGTTTTTACCATTCAACTAAAAGAAAAAATAGTAGCTGTAATTCCTGAAACAAAAGATACTTTATCAATTGAAGAAGATACTTTAGCACAAAAAGTTCCTTTTGATGACTATTATCGAATGCCTGATTATGAAGGAGAAATTGGTTGTCCGTGGCCTCTTAAAGATGAAGAGTTAAATGAGGTGAAATTAAAAATTAACAACCTAAGCATTGACGATAGAAAAATAGATGTTTATAATGACTTTAGACAATCTAAACTAGATTTTTGTATAACTGTAGAACAGCTTAGGAGCATAGTAATTTTGTTTGAGTACGATGAATTTAAAATGGAAATTGTAAAAAATTCATACCCATTTATTTATGATAAAGATAATATATTACTTTTGGAAAAAGATTTTAGTTATCAAAATTCCTTTGAGGAACTAAAAAAACAACTTGGCATTTAACTTGTTAAGAGCGAACACAGTATTAATTAAAAAAAGAAAAAAGATGAAAAAATTTTTATTATTTGCAGCTATCATATTAGGCGCATATGTGGCTCAAGCACAAAATTGCAATGCCGTATTTTTTAATCAAGATGGTTCAAGATTTCAAGTAGTGTTGAATGGAGTATTACAAAACATAAATTTTGAAACCAATGTGAAGGTAACCGATTTAAAATTCGAAGGAAGTTATAAAGTAACCGTTATTTTTGAGAACAATCAGTTTGCTTCTGTTACCAAATCTATTTACATGATGGATAACAATACAGAATATTCATTTGAGATTAAGAAAAATAAAAAAGGCGAATATGTAATGCGTCCGAGCGGAATGGTTGCCATAGCTCAAGCTCCTGTTGCTCCACAACAATCTGTAGTTTCGTATTCAACAACACCACCTACTGCTCCGGCAGCAACAACCACTACTACTGTTCAGCCACAGGCAACAACTGATGTTGTGGTAACGGAAACTGTAACTACTACTACAACTGTTGATCCTGCTAATCAAGAAAATATATCAGTAGGAATGAATGTTGGTGGGGTTGGAATGAATGTAAATGTGAGTGTAAATGATGGAGGAATGAATACAGGAACAAATGTACAAACAACATCGTCTCAAACCGTTACTACCACTACTGTAACATCAAGCTCAACCAGTTCAGGAAATTATAATGATGGAATGACAACCAATCCTGTTCATGAGCCAATTCCTGTTGAAGCCACTCCAACAGGTTGTCACCAAGCTATTCCTTCATCAGATTTTAGTGCAGGAAAAGCTTCAGTAGAAAAACAATCTTTTGCAGATACCAAATTGAAAGTGGCCAAAACATTTACCAAAAACAACTGTCTTTCTGTAAAGCAGATAAAAGAAATAATGGGTTTATTTAGCTTTGAAGAAACAAAATTTGAATACGCTAAATTTGCTTACGACTTTTGTGCTGATAAAAAGAACTACTATCAATTAAGCGATGATTTTACTTTTGCTACCACTGTAGATGAATTTAATGAGTTTTTAGAAAGTAAGTAATTAGCGTTTATAACGAATTAATCAACTTATCAAACCTCCAAGACTTCAAAAACCTTGGGGGTTTTTGTTTAAAAAGGGTATAGTTATGCAAGTGTTGCTTGATAAATAAAAAACTTAAATAACAATTTAAAAAAGCTAATCCTAATCATAAATTCAATTAATTTCGCACTTTAACTTTGAAGATACTTTTTAGCGTAAGATGGATTTTAATAATACAGAAATAGCATTTGCCGGAAAATCAAATGCAGATTTAAAAAGAAGTTATTGGTTGTTTAAAATCATAGCTTGGAATTGGTTGATAAAAATTGGTCCTACGATGCTTAAAATTTTTATGCCCTTATATTTTCCGATTCCCATTATTAGAGCTACTATTTTTAAACACTTTTGTGGAGGCGAAAGTATTGAAGAAACTGTTTCAACCACACAGGAGTTGGCTAAGTTAAATGTAAAAACCATTTTAGATTATTCTGTTGAGGGAGAACAACTCGATAGCGTTTTTGATGCTAATATTTTAGAAACATTAACAAGTATTGAGAAAGCATCAATGAACAAAAACATTCCTTTTGCGGTTTTTAAACCTACAGGTTTCGGGAGGTTTGAGTTGTTGGAAAAAGTAAATGCTAAAAAACAACTGACTGTTCAGGAAAAAGATGAATTTGAAAGATTTAAAAACAGAGTAGATACGCTTTGTCAGGCCGCTTTTAAGGCTAATGTGCCAGTTTTTATAGATGCAGAAGAAACCTGGATTCAAAACCCTGTGGATGAGTTAGCTTTGGAAATGATGCGTAAGTATAATAAAGAAAAAGCCATTGTTTATAATACTGCTCAGCTTTACAGATGGGATAGAATTGCTTATATTAAGGAATTGATAGCTATTGCTAAAAATGAGGGTTTTATTATTGGGTTAAAGTTAGTGAGAGGAGCATACATTGAAAAAGAAAGAGAAAGAGCTATTGCAATGAATTACGAAGATCCTATGCAAAAAACCAAAGAAGATACTGATAGAGATTATGACCTTGCTCAAAAAATTTGTATAGAAAATATTGATGTGATTTCTTTTTGTAGCGGTACACACAATGAAAAAAGTGCCTTGTATTTATTGGACTTAATGAAGGAACA
>DATCTM010000009.1:0-36351 GCA_036567945.1 Vicingaceae bacterium | reverse complement strand
CAGCTTTAAAATGGGTGGAAGATGGGGCTCGAACCCACGACCCTCGGTACCACAAACCGATGCTCTAACCAGCTGAGCTACATCCACCATTTTGAGAGGGCAAATATACTTTTTTTTTTATACAAAATAATTCCACCACTATTTTTTATTTTCAAGCTAAAAAAATATAGCTGCACCGCTTTTTCTTAACTTTGTAATTGATGAACGATAAAAAAAATATTACCCTAAATGTGGAAGGAATGACTTGTGCCAATTGTGCATTAGGCATTAAAAAACAGTTGGTTAAAAAAGGATTAGAAAATGTAAATGTAAGCTTCTCAACAGGCGAAGTAACTTATGATAGTAATACCAAACTCAATACTCAAGAGATTATTGACAGCATCAACCAATTAGGTTATAAAGTAATTGATGCTCCTAAAGAACAAAAAGGATTATCATCCATTGAGAAAAAATTCTACATTTCGTTAATTTTTACCATTCCTTTATTCTTACACATGTTTATGTCGCACGACAATATTTTAAATGATGGTTGGGTGCAATTAGCATTATGTATTCCTGTTTTCGGAATAGGACTATTTCATTTTGGGAAAAGTGCTTGGGGTTCACTAAAAACAGGCGTTCCTAATATGGACGTGTTAATTACCATAGGTTCAACGGCCGCTTTTATTTATAGCATTGTTGGAATTTACCTCTACTATGGTACGCACGAAGCTCATAATTATTTGTTTTTTGAAACTGCTGCAACCATCATCACCTTAGTATTATTGGGAAATGTATTAGAACATCGTTCAGTAAATCAGACTACCACCGCCATTAAAGAACTAAGCCAGATACAACAAAGTGAAGCCAAAAAAATAATGCCCGATGGATCTACAACTGTTGTTAGTTATGATGAAATTAATGTAGGAGACATTATTCAGGTAAACAGCGGAGATAAAATAGCTGTTGATGGAGAAATTATTAAAGGTTCTGCTACTATTGATGAATCAATGATTTCCGGAGAAAGTACTCCTGTAGAGAAAGAAGTCGGCTCAAAAATAATTGGTGGAACAGTAATGATGGATGGAAGCATGCAGTTTAAAGCTGAAAAAGTGGGTAGCGAAACGGTCCTTTCAAAAATTATTGAAATGGTAAAAAATGCTCAACAAAATCAACCAAATATTCAACGATTGGGAGATAAAATCAGTGCTATATTTGTTCCTGTAGTATTAGTTATTGCATTACTAACTTTTTTAATTGCTCATTTTGGTTTTGATATAAATACGCAACAAGCGTTAATGCAAAGTATAGCTGTATTAGTAATTTCTTGTCCTTGTGCCATGGGCTTAGCAACACCAACAGCAGTAATGGTAGGAATAGGAAGAGCGGCAAAAAAAGGAATTTTAATTAAAGGAGGAAGCACCTTAGAATTATTTGCCAATGCTAAAAATATGGTGTTTGACAAAACAGGAACGCTTACTACAGGAAAATTTTCCATAAAAAGAACCAAACTGTACGCTTCTATTGAAGAACAAGAACTTAAAAACATACTTTTTAGTATAGAACAACATTCTTCTCATCCAATTGCTCAATCCATTGTAACTTATTTAAAACCAGATGCTACACTTATTGATTTTCCTACTATAAATGAAATAAAAGGCATAGGTTTGGAAGCTTTTGATAAAGAAAATAACCATTACAAAGTAGGTTCGTTTAGAATTGATGAGACACAAACTAAAGACAAACAACACGCTATTTTCATTTTTAAAAACAAGGAACTTATTGCCGGAATTGATATTGAAGATGAATTGAAACAACATGTTCCAGAAACCATTTCCTTGCTGAATAAACAAGGATTAAATACGATTTTATTAAGTGGAGATGTGCAAGAAAAATGTGAAGATTTAGCTACCAAAGTGAATATTAAAACTGTTTATGGCGAACAGCTTCCTGAGCAAAAATTAGCAAAAATTGATGAATTAGAAAAACAATCACCAACGGTAATGGTGGGTGATGGAATAAATGATGCTCCTGCACTTACAAAAGCTGCTGTAGGGATTTCTATGAGTAAAGCTACGCAAGTAGCAGTGCATTCTGCACAAATTGTTTTACTTAACGATAAAGACTTATCTCAAGTATATGAAGCGTATTTGATAAGTAAACACACTTTAATCACCATTAAGCAAAATTTATTCTGGGCATTTTTCTATAATGTATTAGCAATACCTATTGCTGCATTTGGTTTTTTAAATCCTATGGTAGCGGCTTTGGCAATGGCTTTCTCAGATGTAATTGTTGTGGGAAATTCTATACGTCTGAAAACTAAAAAATTGAAGTAAAATTAATCAGCATTTAACATTCCTAGTGCAAAATCTGTGGTAAGTCGTGCTTTCTGGTTTTTAGCAATTAACTCAATATATTTCAACTGAGTGTTTATATAACCCAACTCTCTGGCATTTACCATAAACAAAGAACTTTCTCCAGCGTCAAATTTTTGTTTTTCGCCATTTAATAATTGCAAGTAGTCTTTAACTGTTTTAGCATATAAATTAGCTTGATTAAAAGAAGTTCCCAATTCATTCATAGCTGCTATAGCCTTGTAATTGATAGCTGCTTTTTTATTGTCAAAATCAAGTTTGGTTTCATTAATTTTTAATTGAGCAATTTTTAAATCTCCTCGTTCTTTTCTTAAGAACAAAGGCATGCTAAACTCCAATCCCCAGTTATAATTATTAGTATTATAAGCGGCAAAAGCGTCATTTCCAACAGGAGCAGTAATAGCATTGTATTTTAAATTAAGTGTAGGTTTAATCATTTCTTGTTTTAGTCTTCTATCTAACTGAAGTTGTTGTAACCTAAACTCATATTGAGCCAATTCGGGATGGGTTAATGAAATGCTGTCTAATTGAGCCATTAAATTTCCTGAAACTGCTAATGGTTCAACCATTTCTATTGTAAGTGGAATAGTATTTTCGTCAAGTTCTAACGGAATAATACCGTCATCCCACAAATAAACGGAAAGCAATGCGGTTGTATTTTTGTAATTTAATTCCGCTTGTTGATAGTTAAGCATACGATTTTGTACTTGTATACTTGCCTCTACAGTATCAATTAATGGTACATCTCCAAATTTTGCATTTTGCTTTACTGCCTCAAACCTTTCCTCAGCTAAGCTTAAAGCTTCTTCATAAATCTTCAACGAATGGAAAGCATTAAACCATTCCCAGTAAGTATTTCCAGCATTATACAACAACTCATTATAAATAATTTGACGTTCTGCCTGAGTGCTTTTTACAAAAATTTTAGCTTTATTTAATTCCGCTCTTCGTTCATCAATAAATAATCCCTGACCAATATTTAAAGACGCACCGGCATACCACAAACCTGCATTTGGCACATTATTTTGAGGATTTAAAAACACGCCTTCATTACGTTCATACCCACCTCCAAATTCAAGTCCGTACCAAGTGGGAATTTTTAACCCACTATTGTTTAGGTTGTAGTATTGTTTATCATCAAAATATTTTTGTGAAATTTCTGAAAATACTTTAGGATCGAACATTCCTCTCGACTTTTGTAAATAAGCTTCGCCTAATTCCAATTGTAGTTCAGCTTGTTTTGCAATGGGATGATTTTTCTTCACTAAACGCATAAATTCGTTAAAAGCCAAGGGTTTTGGTTCAATAGATTGAGCCAACAACTCAGCACTAAAAACAACTAAAAATAATATGACGAATGTTTTTCTTAACATTATTCTTGCGTAGTTTGTGTAACACTATTTTCTTCAAAAGAATCATAATAATCTGGTGGAAAACCATTTAAATTTCGCCATAATTCGTACCAAATAGGCACATCATGTAATAATGCTATTCCATTTGCCCCAGAGCCAACCCTAAGAGCTTCGGGCCATTTTACATCATCTTTATCCGGAGCTACTAAAATTCTATATTTACCATTTTCACTTATAAAATTATCTATGGCTATAACTTTACCTCCGTAAGTTCCATAAGAAACATTTGGCCATCCCGAAAACACTACTGAAGGCCAACCGTCAAAAATAAAACGCACTTTTTGTCCTTTGTTTATCAATGGCAAGTTAAATGGTTTTATATACATTTCTACTGCTAAATCATATTTAGCAGGCATTATGCTTACCATTTCTTCTCCTTCTTTTATGGTTTCTCCAATTCCCGAACGAATAGCTTTAGTAATGTAACCCATTTGTGGAGCTGTAATGTAGTACATCCCCTTACGAACAGAATAATTCATGTATTGATTTTGCATTTTGGTAACTACTGCTTCAGCATCATACATATTAGATAATGCTGCATATTTTTCAGATTCGGCTTTTGATAGTTTATCACGATATTGATTAATAATAGAGTTAATTTCAACCTGAGCATTAATCAATTCATTTCTGCTTGTCAGTAATTTATTCTCGGCACTTATCATTTTCGCCTGTGTTTCTTGTAGTTTCAGCTTTCTACTTTCCAAATCAGTAAGCGATTTTAACCCTTGTTTGTACAGCTCTTCTTGTCTCTCAAATTGTTTTATTGCTATTTGATAATTGGTTTTAGCAGCTTCCAAATCAACACTATCTGATAAGATTTTTAATTGAGCTTGTTTAATATAATTGTTTGCTTGCTCCGTTTTCAATTTTTTAGTTTGAAGCAAAGCATCAATTTGTGTATCTAATGAATTAATCTTATCCATATACGACTTAACCGAAAGCTCTTTAGACTTTATTTGGTCTTCTGTTCTTGATAATAATTCAGGATCAAAGTATTCATCTTTAATCTCAGAAATAAACAAGATAGTGTCTCCTTTGTTCACAAAGTCTCCTTCCTTTACAAACCATTTTTCAATCTTACCAGCAATAACAGAATTTATGGTTTGTGGTCGTTGGTCTGGTTGTAAAGTTGTAATATACCCTCTAGAGCGAATGTTCTGTGTCCACGGTAAAAAAACCAACATTAATAATACAAAAAACGACACTAACAATATTCTGGCAAACACCCTTGCAGCTTTATAATCTGTAGCTTTAGAGAAAGAAATATATTCCTTCTTATTAATCTTTCCATCTATTCTATTCGTACTTAAATTAAGCATTTTCTTATCTTTTTTGAAATACATTAGACAATAATCCTTCTTTATTTAAAGCATCGTAAGAACCATAGCCAATTGTTTGTCCTTTTTCTAAAACAAGTATAGCATCGAATTTTTTTGCAATATCCAAATCATCGGTTACAGCAATAATAGACCATGTTTTATCTTCAGCAAAAATGTAATCTAAAAAGCGTTGTTTATCAATTAACGGCAATTGTTTGTAGCTATCTTCTAATAATAATAATCTTTGTTCTCCAACTATAGCTCTTGCTAAAATAATTTTCAAACGAATACTTTTTGGTAAATTTTTTCCTTCAGAAAGAAGCACAGTATTGTACCCTTGAGGTTGAGACTCTATGTAATCAATCAACCCTAAAATGGTTGCGACATTTTTAATATCCTCAATGCTAATTGACTTTTTACCTATTGAAATATTTTCAGCTATTGTACCTTTAAAGATATCTTCTCTAGAAAAATTATCTCCAATATATGTTCTTAAATTTTCTTTGCACAGACTATTAATTGGATGTCCATCAAACACAATTGAACCATTAAACTCCTCATAGAGTCCGGCAATTAATTGCAACAAAAATGATTTTCCAGCACCACTTGCACCAACAACACTTAGTTTTTCTCCTTTATGTAAGGTAAAACTAATATCGTTTACAATAGGTGTTTTTTCATCTTTAAATTGGTAGCTTAAATTTTTCACCTTAATCTCAACACCATTATCCTCTTTATTAAGTTTAGTTCCTTTATCCTCTTCTAAAGGTAAATCCGTTACTAAACCAATTTTCTCAACAGCAGTTAAAACATCATAAATGGTTTCCATGCTTAGAATTAATTTTTCTACTGAAGCCAACACCAAAATGATGATAATTTCTGAAGCCACAAACTGACCAATATTCATCTGTTGATTTATTACCAAAGCACCACCTATAAGTAGTAATCCAGCAGCAATAATTACTTTAAACCCTACTAAGTTGATATACTGAGTCATTAATGTTTTAAAATGAGCTTTTCTGTAATGAAGATATCCCAATACTTTTTCATCGGTTTTTGTTAAAGGCAAATCTGTTTCGCCGGCTAGTTTAAAAGTAGAAGTAGTTCTGGCAACTTCTTCTAACCAATGAGCCACTTCATATTTATAAGTCGATTCTGATAAACTTGTTTTTATCCCTTTTGGGATGGTATATTTAAAAATGAGGTAAACTATTATAACTAAAACCAAACTAAACATAATGAAAACAGGGTGATAGAGAGACAATAGAATTAATCCAAAAACAATTTGTAAGGAGGCACTCGAAAAATCCATGATGATTTTTGCCAACCCTTTTTGAACAGATAGTGTGTCAAAAAAACGATTGACTAGCTCGGGCACATAATGTTTATCTACTGATTCAGATTTAATTCTGGGAATTCGATAAGCAAACTCAAAAGCAGAACGCGTAAATATTTTTTGTTGTAGATTTTCTGTAATAGAGAGCTGCATAATTTGCATAATACCAGTAAATGCAACACCTAATATTACAAAAATCACTAAAATAATCCACGAAGTTGAAGTCTCACCAGCGGTTAAAAAACTAATAATAGCCTGTATTCCAAGTGGAATAGAAAGCGTAACTACTCCGTTAAAAAGAGCATAAATATAAATACTAAACACCTCTTGCCTATCTACTTTTAGTAGATTAAAGAAACGCTTTACAGGAGTGAATAGAGTTGTGTCTTTTTGCTCCATTTTCATTATTTTTCTATGGCTTTAAACACCAATTCGATATAAAAAGCGGTGATATAATCATCTTTATCTGAAGTATCTGTTAGCCTTGGAAGGTGTTCAGCAAAATAGCGTTGTAAATGAGCTCCTTCTATTACTGTAGAAATTAACATGTGAGGATATTTATATCTTGGATTAATTTCAAGAATGATATCGCTTACTCGTTGTACTAATTGCTTTTGTACAGCATAAGCTCCCAGTTTATTATCTTGGTCAACCTCTTTGGTTAAATAAGTTTTTGACGATTCTGAAATTACAATTTGGTTTAACTTCAATTCATTAATATGCATAAAACTATTATCTTCACTCACTTCTTGAGTTAATAAAAGAATTGCTTTTCTTAAGCGTTCTTCTGGTGATGATATATTTGCCAACCCAAACATCATTTTATATTCTGTCCAACTCCAATACCAACAATTTAAATACAATAACAGTTTATGTTTACTTTCAAAGTAGCGATAAATAGATGCTTCCGTTGAACCAATTGCTTGACCTAACTTTTTAAAAGTAAAAGCTTCAAAACCTACTTCATTAATTAAATCAATGCTTCCTGTAATAATTTTCTTACCTAATTCGCTCGATTCAGGATTTTTAAGATAAATATTCTGGTTTACCTTAATATTGATACTGGAAAGTAATTGTTTCATATTAATTAGTTTTAAACGCAAAATTAATAGTATTACTATTATGTAAAACAACAAGAACTAATCATTTTAATTAATAAATGTTAAAAAAATTAATTCTCTTCAAAAAAAGCGGGATTAAAATTGACCAAAAACAATTGTTTTTTAGCTCTGGTAATGGCTGTATAAAGCCATCGCAAATATTCTACATTTATCATTTCTTCGGTAAGGTAACCTTGTTCCACAAAAACAGCATCCCATTGTCCACCTTGAGATTTATGACAAGTAATAGCGTAAGCAAACTTAACTTGTAATGCTTGGTAATATGGGTCTTTACGAATTAATTCATTACGTTTTTTTCTATTAGGCTCGTATCCATACTCTTCCGAAATGGCATCATACAACTCCCTAAATTTTCCTGATGGCAATGATGGCGCATCAGAAAGAATGCTGTCCATCAGAATTTTAATTTCCAAATCCGGTTCATTAGGATAATCCACCATTCGTATGGTAATATTGGCAAACCTAAAACCATGTTTTTCTTCAAAACCTCTAATTTTTAAAATTTCAACTATATCGCCATTGGCTATAAAACCTGCTTTTGAGGCATCATCCAACCAAAAATAATTATTCTTAACCACCATCATGTAATCGCCTGTGGCAATTTCTTCTTCTAACCATTTTATTCTTGCTCTAATTTGCAAATTAAACAAATTAGCTCTTTTATTACTTCGGCAAACAACCATCACATTTTCATCTCCAAACTTACCGTAAGCATCATTTAACTCATCTTCTAGCTCCAGCCCTGTAATACACTTCACGTCTGTGGTAACAGTTAATTCAGGGAACATTGGTAGCTCCACTTTTTTAGTATTAATTTTTGCTCTTATAAAAGTAGCTAAGTATAAAATTTCACTATCTTGAGCTTGTCTCACTACTTCATCCAACTCATAAAATTCGGGATATAAATAATAGTTCTTATGCAGCAAATCCTCATCTAAAGCCGGACTCTCTTCCACACCCACCGGTGGCAATTGAGCAGTATCTCCAATAAAAATCAATTTACAATTAATCCCACTATAAACATATTCCAACAAATCATCTAACAAACCTTTTTGGTTTCCCCAACTGCTATTTAATAAACTTCCAGTATCACTAATCATAGAAGCTTCATCAACCAAAAAAAAAGTGTTTTGAAATTTGTTTTGTTTTATGCTAAAACGAGTATAGCCATCTCCCCCACTTTTTAGTTGATATATCATTTTATGAATGGTAAAGGCGGGTTTTTGCGAATAATTAGACAGCACTTTAGCAGCTCTTCCTGTTGGAGCCAATAATACCGATTCGAAATTAAAATTAGGCAAGGTTTTAACTAATGATCCAATAATAGAAGTTTTTCCTGTTCCGGCATAACCTTTAAGCACGAACAAGCTTCTTTTTTGTTGATGAAAAACAAAATCAGTTAATGCACCCAAAACTTCCTGCTGTTTTTGAGTTGGTTTAAACCCAAAATATTGAAGCAATAATTGATAAAACTGATTGTGCATATTTAAACTTTAAATAACTTCTTAGTAAAAAAACAATATTACTACAATATTAATTTTAAATTCGCAGTTACTTATTCAATAAAAAAAATAGTAGTTTTGTTTTCAAAATTCGTTTAAATAATTAAACCATGGGATTACTTATAATTATTATCTTAGCAGGTGTTGCTTTATACTTCTTGTCAAAATATGTCTTCATAGGATTATCTCCTATGTTACTAAATGTAATAAAAATTGTTTTTGTAGCACTAATAGCTGTTGCAGCATACATGAACTACGATTCTATTCAAAGTAAAATTGAGTTAGAGAAAGAAATTAAAAAAAGAAATCAAGTTGTTCAAGAGCATTTAGAAAATATTAGAGATGCCCAAATAGAATACAAAAAAATTAAAGGAGAATATGCCGGAGACTTTAACAAATTACTAAACTTTTTAAATAATGATTCTATTGTACTTGTTTATTCTGAAGGTGAAGTGCCTGACAGTTTAATTGGACAAGAAGCAAGAGCTTTAGAATTAGGAATTATAGTTAGAGATACTACCAAAGTTCCTGTTAGAGAAGAATTGTTTAAAGAAAACTTTGACAAAGTTGTTAAAGACATGAATATTGTACCTTTTTCTGATGGTGTAGAATTTGAAATAGCTTCAGGAGAAATTGAAAAAGGTAAGGTAATGGTAAAAGTTTTTGAAGTGAAGACACCTTATAAAAATGTTTACAATGGCTTAGACCTTAAGAACGAAGGAGTAGATTTAGATGCTTATATTGCAGTGGGATCTATGGAAGAACCAACAACAAACGGAAACTGGAAATAATATTTCCTTTCTAAATAATATTTAAAATGAGTTTGGTTTAAGTCAAACTCATTTTTTATTTTAATTCATATACATTGAAGCTCGTAGCTAACATAAATTTAATTGACAAATCTTTTACTGATGCTAAAATAGTCGGTTATAAATTATATGTTCAGATAAGTAAAGCCGACATTAAACTATTGGTTTTAGATGTTGCTACATCCACCTTTATTGCTCTAAAAGTATACGTATTAAATGATATTTATACCGACCATGCTTTAGCAGAAAAAATTCAGCTTTTTGTTAAAGAAGATATTTGGATAAACACCAACTTCTCATCAACACATATCATTTTTGTAAACAATAGAGCTACATTAATGCCTAATGCCCTTTTTAACAAAGACGAATTAGCCACTTACCATCAATATAATTTTACCCCCAACGAAACAGACAATTATTATTTCGATAAATTTTTAAATCTTCCGGCAAATAATATTTATGCCGTTCCCGACTTTATTATTTCCTGTTTTGACAATGTGAAAAACAAACATTTCTTCCATTTTTCAACACCATTAATAGCTTCTGCTTTATTGCATGCAAAAAACACCAATGCTTTATCTTTAATTGATGTGCATGTGTTGCCCAATTCTTTCCAAATTATAATTATAAAAAATCAACAACTAGTACTTTACAATTCGTTCGATTATCAAACTAGTGAAGACTTTATTTACTACTTGCTATTTGTATTAGAGCAACAAAAAATTGACAATAAAAAAGTACACATTCGTTTATTAGGCGAAGTGGAAAAAAACTCTACCATTTATACTTTACTTAATACTTATATTAATGAAGTTTCATTTTTAGAAAAAAACGATTTACTTGCTAACTCATCCTTAAAATTGAGTTATATTTTCGATGAAATTTCACCAACCTATTATTACTCCATTTTTCAACAATACTTGTGCGAATAATTAGCGGAAAATATAAAGGAAAAACCATTTCGGCCCCTAAGCAACTACCGGTTAGACCAACTACCGACTTTGCTAAAGAAGGCTTGTTTAATATCATTGAAAATAATTTTGATATTGATGAATTGTCTGTATTGGATTTATTTTGTGGTACAGGAAATATTTCTTTAGAATTTGCCTCACGAGGTGCGAAAAACATTACCAGTGTTGATGCCAACAACCATTGTGTGCGTTTTGTTAAAGAAACGAGTACTAAGCTTGAATTAAAACAAATACAAGTGATAAAACAAGATGTATTTAGGTTCTTACAAAAATCTATACATCAATTCGATTTTATTTTTGCCGATCCACCCTATCAATTAAAAGAATTGATTGAAATACCTGATTTAATCTTTAAAAACAATTGGCTAAAAAACGATGGTTGGTTGGTTTTAGAACATGACAAATTTGTGGAGTTTAGTAAGCATCCCAATTTTTTTCAGCACAGAAAATATGGCAATGTTAATTTTAGTTTTTTCCAAAACCAATAACTTTTGAAAGCTCATATTAACTATAAAAGTATTTGGAAAATTGCCCTTCCAATTATATTAAGTAATGTAGCGCTAAATGTAATAACCGTTACCGACACTATTTTTTTAGGTCAGGTAAACCACATTGCACTTGGAGCTGCAGGCAATGCCGGAATTTTTTACTTTGTTTTAATTCTTACCGGAGTTGGATTAAGCACAGGAGCCCAAATTATTATGGGCAGAAGAAATGGTGAGAAGAACTTTGCTCAAATTGGAGCTATTTTCGATCAAACCATCTACTTACTTTCTTTTATTTCCCTATTAGTTTTTATACTTCTTCAATTTATTGCTCCCGTTTTATTAGAAAACATAACCTCCTCTCCTGCTATTTATACTGCTACTGTTGAATTTTTGTATTACCGTTCTTTTGGGGTACTTTTTCATTTTCTAAATTTTGTTTTTATAGCTTTTTATGTAGGAACAACCAACACTAAAGTACTTATCCATACCACCATTGCTATGATGCTGGTAAATGTATTTTTCGATTATGCCCTAATATTTGGAAATTTTGGTTTCCCAAGAATGGAAATAAAAGGTGCTGCCATAGCTTCCGTTTTAGCTGAATTGGTAGCTTTTTGCTATTTAGTAGTTTATACCCATAAAAATGCTTTTGTAAAACAATTCCAACTATTTAAATTCAAAAAAATCAATTGGGAAATCATTAATAAAACCACAAAAGTTGGTAGCCCTATTATGCTTCAGAATTTTTTGGCAATTAGTTCTTGGTTTATATTCTTTATGATTATTGAAAAATTGGGAGAAAAAGAATTAGCCATTTCTCATATTATCCGAAGTATTTACATGGTGCTTATGATTCCACTTTTTGGATTTAGCTCTGCTACCAACACTTTAGTAAGTAATCTTATTGGACAAAAAAGAGAATATAAAGTAATGACACTTATCAAAAGAGTTTTGGTGTTAAGTTTAGGTTCAACGATGGTTATAGGTATGTTTAGTATATTTTTAGGAAAGGAAATTATAGGGTTTTATACTCCGGATATAAACCTAATAAACGATTCCATTCCAACATTAAGAGTAATTAATTTAACCATGTTTTTCTTTTGCATTGCTTTTATCTTATTCAATGCCGTTTCAGGTACAGGAAACACCAGAGTATCTCTCTTAATTGAAGCGACAACCATCTCCATTTA
This sequence comes from Vicingaceae bacterium, assembly GCA_036567945.1. Taxonomy (GTDB): domain Bacteria; phylum Bacteroidota; class Bacteroidia; order Flavobacteriales_E; family Vicingaceae; genus BRH-c54. Next base: position 23,846 of record DATCTM010000009.1, on the reverse strand, counting down.
TTTAGTGGCAGCCTACTTTATTGCTATAGAATTTAAAGCTTCCTTACCTGTGGTTTGGTGTTCGGAATTTATCTATTTTGGATTATTAGGTATCTTCTCTCTTTGGTATTTGAAAAAAGGCAATTGGAGAAAATTGAAAATTTAATTTCGTTGGAAACACAGAACTGGTTAAGTTTGTTGTAAAAAATTGGTTATTTCGCTAAATCAAATTTTTACCCCGAGAACACAAATATCATCAATTTGATCCAGATCTCCCTTCCAATTGAGCATAGTGGTATCAAAAATTTCTTTTTGCTTACTCATCGGATGCTCTTGTATAGAAAGTATCAACTCTTTAAAACGTCTATACATAAACTTTTTCCCTTTAGGACCTCCGAATTGATCAGCGTAACCATCAGAAAATAAATAGATGGCATCTCCTTGTTGTAATTGTACTTGATGTGTTTGGTATTTTTTTGAATTTTCAGCCCCACCAATTGCCATTTTATCAGCTTTAATTTCTAATAAGTTATACCTATTTTCAGTCATGGAAATAGGCAAATTGTTATTGTCATCAGAAACAGTTCTTAAAACATATAAAGGATTATTTGCTCCTGAAAATTCTAGTACTTTACTTTCTAAGTCAATACAACAAAAAGATAAATCCATACCATCTCTTACTGAACTTCCATCTTTATCTTGTTTTCTAATAGAATGAATTACCAACTCATTTAATTTGTCTAGAATTGAACCTGTTTCACTTAATTGTAAATCTTCTACTATTCGATTAAGCGAGTTAAATCCAATAATACTCATAAATGCACCAGGAACACCATGCCCTGTACAGTCTACTACAGAAAAATAAAGTTTATTACCTGCTTCTTTTATCCAAAAAAAATCTCCCGAAACAATGTCTTTAGGGAGGTAATAAACAAAAGAATCAAAATATTTTAAAAGTAGATTTTCTTCAGGCAAAATAGCCGTCTGAATCCGTTTAGCATAATTTAAACTATCGGTAATATCTTTATTTTTTTCTTCAATTATTTTATTCTTGGTAGAAATTTGTTCATTTTTTTGATTAAGGATTTTATTAGTTTTTTTCTTTTGAGCTAAACTATACATAATATAAACCCCAATAATCCCTGCTAGAATTAAACTAATGATTAAGTAAAATTGTTGAGTAGATTTTCGTTCTAATTCAACCTTTCCTAATTGATTTTGTGTTTTAAGCAATTCATTTTCTGTTTCTTTTTTTTCAACATTATATTTGGTTTGCATTTCAGCAATTTGTTGCGATGAAGTTTCATTAAAAATAGAGTCTTTTAAATCAAAAGCAATTTGAAAATGTTGATGTGCTAATTCATATTTTCCCATATTATAATAAATACGAGATAGCTTTTTATTAGCCTCCAGTATTGTTTTTCTGTCATTAGACATATTAGCGTATTCAATTCCTTTTTTTCCATGATATAAGGCTTTTACATAATCATTTTTTTGGTGATATACTTCTGCTAAACTTCGATGTATAGAACTCAATAATCCCACATCTTCATTTTCATTTAACAATTTAGCAGCCAACTTAAAATAGTGCAATGCTTGATTATAATTTTTTTTATGCTCCAAATAGAGTGCCCCAATATTTGAATATGTGGTACTTGCTTCCTTTTCCAAATTGTTCTCTGTATAAAGCTTTACAACGATTAAATAGGTTTCTAAACCTCTGTCTATTTCTCCTATACCAACATAACACAAACCAATATTTCCAATTAATGCAGCTTTTCTTCTTATTTTTTCAACAGTTTGGTTCTCAACTTTATTTTCTATTTCTAAAGATTGTTTATAATAATTTAACGCTAACTTTAAATTATTCATATCATAATAAATACCTGCTAAACCGGACAAACTGGTAGAAACTCCCAAATTATCATTTATCGCTTCTTTAATTTTTAATGCCCTTAACATATACATGATAGCTTTCTCATTGTCATTAAAACCATGGTAAAGAAATGCCATATTATCGTAAGAAGTAATTATAGCATCTTGATTACCGGATTTCTCTGCTAAAGGCTGCTGTAATTGAGCATATTCCATCGCTTTTGGAGGGTCAGAATTAAATTTTTGCCAACATAAAGCATTATAAATTTTACACCTTGCTAAATCATTTATAGGTGTCTTAAGATGGTCCAGTAATTCTTTATCAGAAATCAACCTTAAATCAAGCACACTTTCTGTGTAATCAGATACACGTGTTAAAATACTATCAATTTGATGTTTTGAATCGGCAAATACATCAACCGTGAGAAAAGAAATGAAAAATAGTATAACAAGTAATTTTTTCATAATATAAAAGCCAAGATATAATTTTTTTTTTTAATTACTTTATAATTAAATTATTTTTTCTATTTTCGAAAAAAATTATTTATTAACCTTCTATTTTATAGAATAAAAAGATTAAATTATGGCAACAGGAGATTTAAAAGAATTATTTCCGCCTGGAAATAAAGGAACATCACAAGGCGTGGGAATGATTGACGGACATGATGGAAAAAAATACGTTTTTCAAACACCAAATGATAATAGTGGACAAGAACTAGTTTTAGGTCCTATTTCTTTTAATGTAGTAAACGGACGTTTTATTGATAGTGTAACTCAAACTTCAGATAATCCATTGGGAGAAGCTTAATAAAAACTTAAGAGGATTTAAAAGCAACGAGTTTCGTTGCTTTTTTTGTTTAAAACCCAAAGTTAATTCCTGCGGTAATCGTAGTAGTTTTTCCACGCATCAATTCAGGAGTATAGAATTCATTTCCTTTAATATTGGATAAAGCTGCTCGAGCAAAAATATAACCGTCATTAATTACTTCGTAAGAAGCGATAGCCTCAATAGTTTGGTTTTCCCAATCAACTCTTTCCATAAAATTTAATCCGGTAACATTACTGTTTCCATGAACAATCTCAAAAACATGTGCATCACCTTTTTGTGCATGGGTATAAGCTAGTGCTAATTTTAACCCACGAATAACTTTTAAACCTGCTTCCAAGTATATTTCCTGAGCATTTTCACCCAAATAATGTCCTAATGTATATTGATTAGAAGCATAAGTAGTCGATTCTATTTGATGTCTATAAGTCCATGGGTTAGTTCGTGTATATTCAGCAATTAAATAGGTATTCCTTATTGGAAAGTTGTTGATTTTCATTCCCAATTTAGCACTAAAAAGATTAGTATGATTGTTTTTATCCCACATGTTTCCAATACTGATTTCATCTAAAAAAACAGTAGTATATAAATGTAAATGCTTAATCTGCCTAGAACTGATATTAAAAAACATCTGAGAATTTTGCCCTACAGCATTACTTCCTGCTCCATTAAAAGTATGGTCAACCGATTTATAAAACATAAATGGAATAAAATAAAATGGTTTTACACCATCATCAGCATAAACAACTGAATTTCCCAATGAAATAAAGAAATTTTTAAATGGCTTAATAGTAAACAAATTAGCTGCTAAATTTTTATTGGTATAAACTTCTCTTTTTTGGTTGTTCACTAAAAATATTCGGTTACTATCCAAAATTTCTGAAACCAACCAAGAGTGAATGTAATTTAGCTCAAACCATGATGTTGGTTTTATATTAAAGTCAATATACCCTACCGAAGGATTTTTTCCTGAAAAGATATTAGCTCCATGATAATTATCCCCCCAATTATGATTATCTTTAACAATTCCTAACCTTCCCCATTTCCACGAATAAAAAACACCACCTAGCATTTCACTATAATCACTTCGTTGTCCGGTTTGTCCTTGATTGTATTTAAAATTCCCTCCTTGAGTAGTAGTTAAATGTTCTGGTGCGGTTAAAATATCAGAAATTCCATTATCCCGTAAACTAGCATAAAAACCAAAATGAGTTCCAATATTTCCATACAATTCTCCACCATTCCAACGATGTGTATAAGCTCCATTTTCATTAGTAGCATACTTAAATCCTAAAATTGGATTTACCGTTAAAGTAAATAAACTATCATTATAATAGAATAGATCTTTTCTTTTTTCAAATTCGCCTTTCGTACCAATCAGTTCTTTGTTAAAATCTTTAAGGTAAAATGCTAATTCCTTTTGTTGTCTTTTATTTAAATCGGTTTTTTGCTCATTAATTTCTTCCAATTTTTTAGCAATAAACATTCGTGAGTAAGGTTTAACAGCCGAATTAAGCTCAATTTTCTTTTCTTGAGCCATCTCATCTAAAAACTCATATACACTGGAAGTAATAGGCTGCAACACTACCTGGCTTTTCAACACGCTCCAACCCATAAAAAAGAGCAAACAAAATATTAAAATTCTTTTCATAATCGTAATTCAAAAATACTTATTCTATTTAAACGCTACACTTATAAGTACTCCTAAATATTTAAGTACTGATAAGTATTTTAATTACTCCTAACTTTCTTAAAAAGTATGTTACAAACAGCTTTATAAAAATAACTGACATCTGTTTTAAACGGACGTTGCTTGTACGCTTTAATATATCTAATTTCTGATGCAATAATATCATCCAAAGTTTCAGGTAAATCGGCATAAAATGGTGGGATAAGTCCTGGCTTCACTTCTTTTCTTAATGTTTTTAATTCTTCAGTATAAAGGTTTAAATATTGTTCACTTAATGGACGAACACCTACTAATTTTATTTCTCCTTTTATAAAATTATACACCATAGGTAATTCATCTATCCATAACTTCCTAAAAACTCTTCCCCAAGTCGTAATTCGATAATCATTTCTAAACTTCCCTCCTTTTTGTAATTTATTCGTTTTATACAAATAATCTTGTAAATATTCAGCATAAGGATGCATGGTTCGTATTTTAAAAACTGTGATGGGCTTATTGTTTTTACCAATTCGCTGCATTTTAAACAACAAGCTAAATCTTGGTAAGGGTCGAGGTTCAAAATCAGCATTTTTTTTAACTACAAAATAATGTAAATTATTGATTTCGTTATCTTCAATAATTTCGAAACCGGCATAAGCTACTCTACCTAATGCTTCTGCTTTTGATAAAGTTTGATTTCTACCCGCTGTAATAAAAAAGTAAAACCATCGGGTAAAAAAAAGTTTAGAAAATACTCGCTTAAAAACAAAATCAAAGAAATAGTATATCTGAGCAATAATAATAGGATATTTTCGATAAATCCTTTTTCTACGTTCTTCCTTTGTTTCCACACAACCAATAAAAATTCCATTATCAACTAATTTTTGATGAACTTCATTAAAAAACTGATTAATATCTTTTATATCATTGATTTTATTAAGATTAATAATCCCTTTTTTGGGTGGTTCAATTTTTTTAATATTAAATACGTTAATAGTTTTCAACACCTCTGTTTCATCAGGCTGCACATCCATATAATTGCTTATAAATTCATAAGCAGCTTCACCTTGTTCTTGTATAATGAGAGATTTGTTCAATGTTAATTTTTACTATTAAAATTCATAAAATAATTTTTCCAAAAAGCAGCAACATCAATGGTTGAATGAAGCATTTTTTTCTGGCGTTCATTAAAAACTTGTTTTAATTTATCGGTGTTTAATAGTTCATCTACTTTATCAAGTAACGCATTTTCCTTATCAGTGGTTATCCCAAAAGTTAATTGATATTTATATTCTAACTCTTCCAAATAGTTTAATTTTCCAACAAAATCATTAAATCTTATGGCAGGAGTCCCTAACACTGCTGCTTCGGCTGTCATGGTTTGACTATCTCCAATAAATAATGTGGCAAAACTCAATACATGATGTATCTCTTTTGGATGAACAGCAACTCTATATTGTTCTAACTCTGCTTCCAAAGAACGTTCGGAAGTAATGTAAATGTTGCCGTACGGTTTAAGTTTTTCAATCAGTTTTTTAGCCAACATAATGTTAATGCCTTTTTTCCCCTTATCGTGATGGGCAGTAAGTTCCACAAAGCGCAATATAAAATACGGCTGATCGTTTTTAAACAGATGTTCCACCTTACTTTTATCGGGAGTAAAATAATTGGGATGTAAATATGCCAATTCGTGGTAACCATTATAAGCTACTTTTTTATATTCGTAAGGACGAACACTGCAACATTCAGGGGCCATTACTTTTGTAGCATATTTATAGCCATATTTTACCAAATAAGGTACTTCTTCGGCATCATCTTCGTTTAAAATGATAGATGGAATTCCTAATAATTTACCGATGTGTGCGATTACAATGTCTGTTCCTATCATCATTTTTGGACGATATTTCAAACAAATTTTTAATAAAATTAATTGCCTTTTAAGTACTTCTACTACCAATGAGAATTTCCCTTTTCCTTTTCTTGGAGGAAGAAAAATGATGTTGTAAGGTAAGTCATCTAACAAATCAAACAACACATCTTTAGCTCTTGCTACTAAAATTATGCGACAATTTTCCGCAAGCATTTGTTTCATTACCACAGAAACATTATGATAATGAGCAGGATGACCTAAGTAAAATAAATATGTTGAGGAATCACACTTCATGCGTGCAACAATAGTACAAAATTATCAGAGAAATAAAGAAAGATTTTTAGAGGAAAAATACAATATGATTGTTAAGAACTCAACTCAGTTAACGCCAACAACATCCATGCTTGACTCCATCTCATAAATGGTGTTTTAATGGTATATAACGGGTATTTTTTATAATAAAAGTACCCGTTATGTGGGTGTTGCATGGTTGCAATAGTATATTCAGCTACCTTTTTAGCAAAAGGAGCATATTGCTCATCTAAATATGCTAAACGAGAAAAAGTTATAATACCCTGTGCTTGATTATGAATTTCAATAGGGTATTTATCCGGATAACGATATACAGACTGTCCGTTGGGTAAAAATTGTTTTTCGTAATAAAAAGCAGCTCCTTGTTTTAAAGCTTCAAAATAAGCAGAATTTTCTCCGATATATTTCAATACATAATGTATGGAATCTAACACATACCCTTGATGAAAGTCAATTTGCTGTCGTTCTTTTCCTGTCTCCACATCAATACTGTAATTCCAACTTCCATCTGTCTGTTGATGAGCTACAGTAAAATCGGTTAAACTCGTTGCTAAGGTTTTGTAACTTTCATCTTTAGTTAAAAAATACAAACGAGTAAATAATTCTGCTCCTAACATACTGGCATTATAACAACAATCAGTAGTTTTTGTACTATAACTCACACATTTTCCCTCGGGAGTATTGGTCCACGCTAAGTCATTTTTTACAAATTCACCAATACTAATTAATACTTCTTTCGCTTTTTCATCTTTTGTCGCTATGAAATATTCAAAAATACCTTTGGAAATAAAACCACTTACCACTATAGTCGGAGAATACTTTTCTAAAAATTTTACCGGACTAGCCCAATCAAAATTATAGCCCCAACAAAAGTTTGTGTACCCTTTGCTTCTATTTTCCAACAACCAATTGAAAAAGAAATGCATCTTTTTGAGGTACTCTTCATTTTGTTCTTTTTGGTATTGAAGTGAATACGCATGTAGTAGCAAACCAATAGCTTTGGGGTTATATTCTTTTTTAATCCCCAATAATTTTCTAATATTAAATGGGTTTCTTTTTTGAAACTGAATGGCTAACACAGATCCCCACTTACCTAAATAATGAAAAGGCAAAGGAGAATTTAAAGTATCATACGGGTCGTAACCTTTAAACGCTTGAGATTCAATATAGGTTTGAAGTTGTTTATATGATTCGTTAATTTTCATTTTTATTAAAATCAAAACATTCTGTTTAATAAACGAAAATAATCATTTAACTTATTTTTTAACCCTATTTATTATTAAAACTCTTTTTAAATAAAACCTATCCACACCTCCAGAGAAATTACTTATCGTGGTTTCGACTTACCTAAAGGAAGTGTGAAACGAAACACAAGTAAGCCTCAAAGAATTCTTTAGACTAAAGTTCCTGAAACTCAAATGTAGGAGTTCCTTTTACTCCGAAAGCATCATAAAAATCTATAAAATGTAGTTTAAAATATTTTCCTTCGGTACTTTTTATAATATAACTTTGATTACTAAAAACAGTATAAGTTCCGGTGTTAAAATCATATTCTTTCCAATCGAAGCCAATGGTATTAATGTTTTGAGAGAAGTTACGATTATTCACATCATTTAATGTTATAGCGGCAAAAGGCTTATCAAAAACTGGGGCGATCTCTACTTTATTTCTATTACTTAAACAACCTGTTACTAAATAAGTCATTCCATCATTGTAATAATAATGGGTAAATTGAGTAAAAACCAAATCCCAATTTTCTTTTGGAGGCTCAACAGAAACAAGATTACCATTTAATGAAAGAAAAGTAAAATTGTAATTGATGTCTTTAGGAATAGTCATAGAAAAATCATTTGTTCCGTCTAATTTAGAGAAATGAATAACATACGAACTAGCACTTACTGACAAAAATTCAATCTTACAAAATCCCTGATGAACCCCTAATTCATTATAACCTCTGTCAATTACATAAACATTGTTTGAAATCCAATTTTCTATAGCAGTACTATCAATACTTCCTGAAGGCATATCAATTTTAAAAGTTAATCCAATTGTATCGGTTACATTATTAAAATTAGATATTTGTGTATTTGCTGCTTTCATAAATTTTGCTGCATTTAAAATTATTTTATTTCCACTCGGAGAAGTTTCAAACCCTAAATCCCATATAACTTTATGATTTTGTTTTACTAAACTATTCGTTTCTAAATCGAAAAATAACTGATTACGGTAATCAGACTCCATTTTTACGCTATTAGTAATTACATCTCCCGGATCGTGAGGGGAAACAGGTAGTTCTTCTTTTTCGCAAGAATAAAAAAACAATCCCATTAATACTAAAGAGCCTTGAAAAATGTATTGCTGAACTTTATATAAAATATTATTTCTTATCATAATTAACATTCAAATTAAGTTTAACAAAATAAGTTCTACCCATTGCAATCATACTATTTCCTCCACCACCGGAATGAGCTCCACCTGTAGCAACAGCATCAACATTTTTTACATCAAAAATATTTTTAGAACCAAGAGTAATAGCTATTTTATTTTGAAAAAACTTCTTTCCTACAGATAAATCAGCCATTTGATAAGGATTGATATAGGTTTGATAAACTTCATTATTACCGTTTATTGCAAAACTTGTTAGTTTGCCATTGTATTTATAAAATAGTGCTACAAAACTTTTCCATTTCTTCACCTCATAATTCATGTTAATTTTATACTCAGGACTATAACTGTATTTATTAACATCGCTTAAAGAAGAAATTATGTTTTCTCTCCCTATATAAGAAACTCCTATCCCCATCATAAAATGATTGTAAGAAACATTACCATTAAATTGAATTCCATTGGTTGAAAAAGAACCCACATTTACATAAGAATACTCTGTTCCGGTTATTTGTGCTAGGGTAATTAAATCATCAATTTTATTATAAAATGATGCCATTTCCACTTTTAACAAAAAGGCCTTTTTTAATCTAGAATAGTTAACCGCAAGATTAAAATTGTTAGAAGTTTCTGCTAAAAGGTTATTATTTCCAACAATATTATGGTTTACATCAACAAAATTAAAATACAGTTCTTTTAGTGAAGGAGCTCTAAATCCTTTTGCATAAGAAGCTCTTATATTTATTTTTTTAAAAGTGTGTTTAACGTTTAGAGATGGTAAGATTGGAGCTTCATATTCTGTATTATGGGCATACCTTATTCCCGGACGAACTATGGTGCTTTGGAAAGGTTTATATTCTAAGCTAGCAAATGTAGCATAATTTCTAATTTGTTTTGTATTATTTTCAATTCTAACCCCTTCTGCTGATTCTCTATTTAAATCTATTCCTACCTGATAGTTTACTTTAATACTATCATTTGCATTAGCAAAAAAAGTTCTGATAGTAACTAAATCAAAACCGCTAGTATCTTGATCAGAGGGATTTATGGTTAACACCTCATTAAGGGTGGTTAAATCTTTAAAAAAAGTATTTTTAATTCTTTCAAAGTAATTATATGCTACTAAAAAATTTATTTGTTTTTGCTTATTAAATTTTGTTTTAAATTGAATTGAATTATCAATTCTTTGTGTGTTATAATAATCATCAAAAGCAGTTTCATAATAAGGTAAACGAGGCATTCCTCTATTGGTTATTTTTTCATCAAAAGTACTTAGCGTATATATTACAGAAGTGTTTTTTTGCTGATATTGGTATTTAAACTTTCCAAAATATTGTTCTTTGGGTTTCCATGTTTTAAATCTTGTTGAGTCTGCAATGGGTTCATTTTCTTTAAAAAGTGGATCAGTTCCTTTCCATCCATCAAAATAATTTCTTCCTAAACTAAGCGAAACAGCATGATTACCAAAAGCCTGAGAAACAGTTCCATCTAAATTATATTTACCTACATTTTCATAATAAGAATTTAAAGAAAAATTTAATCCTTGCTGATTGGGAGTTTTAGTAATAATATTAACCACTCCCGCTAACGCATCTGTTCCGTAATTAACAGACATTGGTCCTTCCACAATTTCTATTCTTTCTACATCATTTAAGTTAAGTTGAGATAAATCAATACTCCCATCTTGTTTTCCTATAACTGCAACACCATCAATCATTATTTTAACATTTTCGCCACTCATACCTTGCAAACTCATACTGCTTCCCAAAATTCCATCTTGAGTTAATCTAATATTAGTTTCATTTTGAAACACATCTGTTAAGTTTACCGCTCCCATTTTATCAATTTTTTCTTTATCAATAATGGTTATTTTCTGAACGGCTTTCTCAGGATTGTTTTCAGCATATTGTCCGGTAATTACAAAAGAGTTTAAAAAAACTACATCTTCTTTTAAAACAACTTTAACTTGCTGATTAGGTACTAAAAACTTTTGTTGAGTTACATAACCAATAAAAGAAACCTCAACAGTTAGTTGATTTTGATTTATAAATTCTATTATTGCTTCCCCTTTATTATCTGAAATTATAAACTTATTGGTTTCTATAATTTTTATATGTGCCGATGGGATAGGTTGATTTGCCTCATCTAAAACAATTATAGTAGTATTTTGAGCTGTTAACCATGTTGACAATAAAACAAAGAGTATATTGAAGAAAAAATGTTTCATTAATTAATAATTTAACGGTTTATGAAAGAAGTGTATGTATTATCATTTCTTCTTTTTTTTATAACTTATTAAATCTGATATTCCATCTAATATTGCTCCGGTTGGGCATAATAAACGACACCATATCATCGGGTAAATAAGTGTTGCTAATACCGTTACAACAGATACTATAAACCATACACTCAAAACACTTAACCCAAATAAATCAGGGAATAATTCAAAATTGCTCCAACTTCTTAATCCCAACAATATCCCCGACAATAAAATTACTGTTAGAGCAGCCCTAATACGTTTTACCCATTTATTAGGAATAAAAAATTTACGTGAAGTTTTTATAGGATTTAAGTGAATTAACAACCGTTGTACATTTCCAAACGGACAAACATATTTACAATACGTATTTTTACCCCAAATAGCACCCAATAAAACCATTAAAGCATAAAGCCCCATAAATGATGATACTGTTGTGCCTAAAAATGGGTGGATAAAAGTGATATAAGTAAATGAATTATTTAAGAAAAAACCGATATACATAAGCGATAACACACTTAAAATCATCATGTTTCTTTTAGATTTTTTTATCCATTGCTGAATAGCAAAAACAAACATTAATAAAATAACCAATAAATGAAGTATCCAGATTTTATTCAAAATGGCATCTAAACTAAAATAATTAATTTCATTAATTTCTGCATAATTAGATATGGGGGAAGGAGTTCCTTTTTCTATTAAAGCAGATACTGTTTTTGCCATTGCTTCAGTAGATAATGTTGCTCCGGAAACAGCATCTATTTGTTGTTTACCTTTGGTAATATTTATCCCTTTAAACTCTTCATAAAATCCGGCATTTTTTATATCTGATAAATAACTGGAAGTCTCATGTGATGAAATATGTTCAACACGATTAATAGTTCCATCTTCTGATAAAAAAACTGCTAAATTAATCTCTCCCCCATAGCCCCTTATATTTTTAACAATAACGGTGCTTTCTAGATAAATAATCGTTTTATTATTTTTTGGATTAACAATAGTAGCGTAATACATATCCATAGAAGGATAAATATTAACTAACATTTCTTCTCCAGCATAGGTTTTAGCGTGCTCATAGATTTTATTTTTCAACTCGGCAGATAGACCGGGGCTGTGTTTAGCATCAGCTATAAAACCCCAATGATTATTAAGCGTTTTTTTGTCTAAAATTAAACCAAAACCATGATTTTCTTCTTCTTTAAAGTGCAGTGTTTTAAATGATGTTACTTCATTTTTTTTGTCCACACCATCTTCACCAACAATTACAGGGTTAGAGTATTTAGTTTCTATAGATTCTATGCTTAAAATTTCTGCACGTTGAAGCAAAGGACCGTTTATCCAAAAATATAGAAAAACGGCAGCAACAATAAGCGTTGCTACCAATTCTCTAACATGGTTTTTACTAAAAACAATTAACCTATTCATTTTTTTATTAAATATTTTCTACTGTTTGACTAGAAATATCTACTACCCATTGATTAATATTGGGATCAGGCAAAATAGCATCTTGTTTATATAACACTTTACCTTCAGCCATATCACAAGCTTTTTGAATAATATCCTTTTGAAAATAAGGGTCATTAGCAACCAAAACGGGAATAACAATTACGTTATCTTCCAATTCATGTAATTTTTGAATACCGTTTAAGGTAGGGTCAGTAGAATATCCTACTAAGTGTCCACACCAAGCATAAGCAATACTTTCATGTCCTGTTTTAATTTTAAGGTATTTACCAATTTCATCTACCATTTTTTCCCATTGTTGGTTGTAGTCGGCATCACCATAAGCAACCAATAAAACTGCTTCGTTTTCAGCATCTTTACTTAAAGTATTTACTCTTCTTTCAACATTTTTCTTTAAAATAGTAGTGTAATCTAATGGAGGTGTAATAGTTACTCTGGCATTGGCTTTATATACTTCTATTTTTTCTTTTTTAAGAGTTTCTTGAATTTTAGGATCCGCCTGTAAACCACATATCACAGGAATGTCATGTGAATAATGAGAGCTAACTGTTAAAAAAATTGGTATCAACACTACTTCATCAAAACCTTCTTCATCAAACTCTTTTAAACGAGTGGCAATTGATGGTTCAGTGTATTCCATAAAAGCAGTTGTAATCTTAGAAATCTTAGGATTTTTTAATACTTCTTCTTTCACCTGTGTTTCTACATCTAACAACATGTTTCTCCATGACTCAGCAACAGAACCATGATTTACCAATAAAACACCTATTTTCTTTTCTTTATTTTCAACTGTATTATTTTCATTGGTTTGTCCGCAAGAAAATAGTGCAACAATTGTTACTAACAATAATGAATTGATTATTTTTTTCATAGTTTCTGATTTTAGTTAATTTATAAATTCTCCAAGCCTTTTCTTTAAAAAAGACATGGAGAATTCTGACATTAAAATTGATTATTGAATGATTAATTTTTGTGTTTCTACCTTGTTTCCTAATGTGATTGATAAGAAATACACTCCAGTTTTTAAATTATTTAATGAAACAGTTGTTTTATTTAATCCTATCACCAAATTAAGTTGGTGTTTAACAACTTCTTTACCTGTAATATCTATAATTGAAATTCGATTTTCATTTTCACTTGCATTAAATACCACATTAACAACATCTTTTGCTGGATTAGGATATACGTTTAAAATAGTATTTTGAGACAGCTCTTCTTCAAGACCTACAGTTCCTACTAATTCTTTAGTGAAAATATAGTTGCCATTAGCACTACCTCCAAAACCGGTAAATATGATTTTATAAATCTCAGAATTTGCTGTTTCAACAAAATATACTAAGCTATCTTCTATATCATATTGGAAAGTAGTCATGTTAAATGTTTTCCAATCGTAACCTATTGTACCTATATCAGAGGTGTAGTTTTGTCCAACATGAGAAACGGTATTTACATCTGACACATTATTTACCTGTGCTACTTTTGCACCAACATTAGCAAGCACCCCTGTTACACCGTAGTAGATTCCTCCACCTAAATCGGTTACATATTTAGTAAACAGCAAGTCCCAAGAGCTTGAAACTGGTTCTCTACTTAGTTCTTGTTGGTTTTGAATTGAATAATAACCAAAGTTTTGTCCTCCATGATTCGTTTTGGTTATAGTAGCATTTACCAAATTGTTTCCATTCAAATCTGCATACCTGAAATAGTAAACACTACTTTGTAATTTATCTACAATAAGTTTTTTATATGCTCCACTAGATAACTTAAGAATAAAGATTCTATCTCCCTCAACAAGATGAGTTATCATATTATACGTTCCCCAACCTAAATCAAAACTACTTTGAGGAGTGTTATTATTAAAAGCACCAATTCCCCATGAAGTATCAGCATTTATTAATTGGTTAGATTGCCAATTAAACCCTGTTGTATCAACTAAATTCCATTGAGTAGTATCATTTCCGTATAAAAACAATTCTGTTCCCTGACCACCATTTATTCTAATTGTAGAACTTCCAAAACCAATACCATCTGAGGCGAATGCTAGATCCCAATCGTTTCTTAGAATAGATTGTTCGTTACCTGATTGTAAATTATAATACACTTCGTTTGCATAAGATGGATTAGTTGTTACTGTATCAGTTATTTGTTGTGCAGAAATGGCACCTATAAGAAAAACTGAAAATGAGGTAGTAAATAATAATTTTCTTTTCATAATTGTTTATTTTTGATTGTTATATTTATTTAGACTAATTCTAAATAAAAACACAAAGATAAAAACAAATAAAAATTATTTACAATACCTTTTTTGTGGTATTATGAATCAAATATTTGATTTACAATTATTTAAAAACATTAAAGACAATAAAATACCTTTTTTAAGGTATTAAAAGTTATAACTGTTCCACTACTTCAAAAGTAGCTTTAGTACTTTCATAACATTCTTCAAAAGATATAGGAAGTGGTGTACCTTGTTTAACAGCTTCTATAAAAGCAGCTATTTCTTGCTGATGTCCTTTTTCTTGTTGAGCTAGCTTCGTTTTATGCTTTGATTTACCATAAATAGTAGCGGTTTTAAAATCATCAAGTATAATTGACTGTTCACCACAAAAAACTTCTAAATACTCTTTAGCTAACTTTTTACTTCCGTTAGAAAAATAAGAAATTGAAGCAATACTTCCGTTTTCAAAAGCTATACTAATACTAACCGTATCCTGAATACTATTAGCTGATGACAATGCGTTGGCAGTAATCTTTTTTATAGGGGAATCGGCAATAAATCGGCATAAATCAATAAAATGACAAGCTTCTCCAATAATTCTTCCACCACCAATTTCAGGATCATTTATCCAATGATTGGCAGCAACTTTTCCTGCATTAATTCTATAGTTAATGGCTTTAGGCAAGGCATTTCCTAATTTATTTTTCAATTCCACAATTTGAGGAGCAAACCTACGATTAAAGCCTACCATTAACTGTCCTTTACTTTTAACAGCGGCTTCCTTTATTTCTTCTAATTCATTAGAAGTTAAACAAAGTGGTTTTTCTACAAATACATTTTTATTCGCATTCAATGCTTTTATAACATATTTAGCATGTAAGTGGTGTGGTGTAGCAATAAAAACGGTATTGATGTCTTCATTATTAATAATATTGTCGGCATCTCCTGTGCAGTTTTCAAAACCAAACTTGTTAGCTACATTTCTTGCAGTATTAGATCTGTTGGTGGCCACACTTACTAAGTGTTGATTTTTTAAGTTGGGTAATAAAAAATTCTGAGCAAAAGAACCCGCTCCAATAAATCCTATTTTCACCTTACCGGGATGTAGTGTTTTGGAAATGGTTATTTGCTCATTTTTCAATTCCTTTTTCACATCATATTCCAAAACAATGCCGCAAAAGTTTTCAGATTTATTGACAATTAACTCATAAGCTTCTTTGGCTTTATTGAACGGAAAAACATGAGAAACAATATGTGTTAAGTCTATTTTCTTGTTCTCAATCAACTCTACAAAAGCTTGCATATTGCGGTTTTCTGTCCAACGTACATGACTAATAGGATAATCATGTCCTTTTTGTTCGTATTCCACATCATTTCTTCCCGGACCATAAGAAGAAGACATTTTTAAAGTCAATTCTTTTTGATAATAATTTTTTCTATCAAAACCTGTAGGAACAGCTCCCACAATAACAATATTGGCTTTTTTACGAGCTATTTCTCCGGCAAAATTTATTGGGTCTAACGATGAAGTTCCAGCAGTAATAATTACTGAGTCTGCTCCATAACCATTAGTTTGCTGTAAAATAATTTCTTCAATCCCGTTAGTACCCCTTTCCCAAGCATTTTCAAAACCATTTTTATGGGCCAACGCTACTTGTTGATTATCTATATCAATTCCTATGGTTTTTACTCCCGCAGCTTTAAGCAACTGTAACGTAAGTTGTCCAACCAATCCTAATCCTATTACTACACAAGATTCCCCTAACACCACTTCTGCTTGTCTTACTCCTTGCATAGCAATGGCTCCAATAGTGGTAAATGCAGCCGATTTTAAAATTTCTTGGTTATTAATTTTTACACACAAATTTTTGGGAACAACGACCACTTCGGAATGATTAGCTGTATTTCCTCCACAAGCAACAACATCTCCAACATTAAATTCAGTAATATCTTCAGCAACAGCTATTACTTCTCCGGCACAACTATAACCTAATGGCGAGGGACTTTCCAATTTATTTTTTACCATTTGGTAAGTTTTCATTACCCCAAAAGTTTGTGCTGCTGTAATTACCTTTTTTACCTCATCTTTTCGAGCTTTTGCTTTACCAATATAGCCCAAACGAGCATCTTTTACAGTCTTTCCTTCCGTTCCTGCACTAATTACTGAATAATGATTTCTAACCATTATCTGTCCTTTTTCCAATGCAGGAAAAGGAACTTCCAGTAATTGCATAAATCCGTCTTTTAAATTCTGAGTAAGTTGTTCCATTTTTACTTGTTAAGTAAACAAAGGTAAAAAATTGTTTGAGCTTTAAAAACAATATATTGGCATTTAGCATCTACCTAAAACAAAAAAGACCAAACATAATATGTTTGGTCTTTTTTATAACTTTAAAAATCAATTAATTATTCAGCTGATTTTTTTTCAGTTTTTTCTACTTTATCATCGCTAGTAGATGCTTTTGCTTTACTTGCACAACAAGATTTTTTTCCGTCTTTTGAAGCGCAAGCTTTTTTGTCAGCAGTTTTTTTATCTGTACATTCTTTTTTGTGTTTTTTATCTGTACATTCTTTCTTGTCGCATTTTCCACCATCACATGGAGTAGCTTCTACATTGCTTAAACCAACAAAACTGATTAAGGCAACTGCTAAAAATAATTTTTTCATTGTTTTTGTGTTTAGTTGAATATTGAGGAGTAAAGATATACATTTTTTAATGAAATAATGTATTGAAATGTTAAAAATTTAAAAACTTTTATTTTGTATTAAAGACAAATTCATTCTTTTATTATTCTATTTTTAATTGTTCCTGACCAAAAACAATTGATATAAACACATGAAATTATTTTATTAATATTGTCTTTTGCCTATTTAATTAATGATGTTACAGCAAAATTTCTTTCTAAAAAGCTTATTACTCCTACTTTTGTCAGGAGTTACTGCTTTATGCTTGGCACAGAAACCTGCTCAAATAGAAATTCTTAATGCTAATTCTTTAGAATATGATGAATCAACAGGTAAAAAAGCTAAAAAATTAATTGGAGATGTTCAACTAAAACATGATGATGTACTTATGTTTTGCGATAGTGCTTATGTTTTTTCTGAAAGCAATAGCATGCATGCTTATAGTCGTGTAAAAATTATTCAAGGTGATTCGTTGCAACTTACAGGCGACTCTTTAATTTACTATGGCAATACTAAAAAAGCTATTCTTAGAGGAAACATTCAACTTATTAATAAAGATGTTATATTAACCACTAAATTTTTAGACTACGATAGGACTTCTAACATTGCCTATTATTATAATGGTGGAGAAATGATTAGCCGCCAACAACAGGATACGCTTACTTCTGAAAAAGGATATTACCATGCCAACCATCAATCTTTTTATTTTAAAGAAAATGTGGTGCTTACCAACCCTCAATATAAAATATTTGCTGACACTCTAAAATTTCATTCCTCTACCGAAACAGTTTATTTTCTTGGAAAAACCACTATTTTAAGTGATGAAAACTTTATCTATACCAATAATGGTTGGTATAACACTAAAAATAATACTTCAGAATTTTATACCGACTCTTACATTTACTCGGAAAATAAATTTATTTATGGCGATACTATTTTCTATAACAGAGATTTAGGGTATGGAAAAATTACATGTAATGCGTTAATAAAAGATACTGCTGATGATTTACAAATTTTAGGCGATGATGTTCAGCTTTTCGAGCTAAAAGATAGTGCCGTTATTACCAAAGAGGCTTTACTAATGCAATTTATGGATAATGATACACTTTATTTACATGCCGATACTTTTAAAGTTTACGCCAGTTATAAATACGATTTAGATTCTCTTAACCATGACACATTGAGTGTAGATACGCTAAGAAATTTATTGGCTTACCATAAAGTAAAATTTTTTAAAAGCGATATGCAAGGCAAGGCAGATTCTGTAGTGTATAATTTTGCCGATTCAACTGTGAATTTTTATAGAGACCCTATTATTTGGTCTAACGAAAACCAATTAACAGCCGATTTCATCTATTTACAAATGAAAAACAAAGCCATTGATGCCATTTTTATGGAGAAAAATGCTTTTATAATTTCCATAGCAGATTCGATACACAAACACTTTAACCAAATTAAAGGTATTGATATGGTGGGTTATTTTAAGGAGAAAAAACTTTACAAAATTGAAGTACACAACCAAGCAGAAACAATTTATTTTGCTAAAGACGATGATAACAGGTATATAGGTGTAAACAAAGCTACTGGGAATGACATGCTTATTTTCTTGGAAGATAACACCCTAAAATCACTAACTTTCATTAAAGATCCTGATGGTGTTTTTCATCCAATTAATGAGCCTTCACCAAAAGACTTAATTTTAAAAGGGTTCAACTGGAACGAAATTGACCGACCAACAGATCAGTTTGATATTTATTGAACCACTAACTTTCCTGTTTGAATTAATTGATTATCATTAAATACAGTAACAATATAATTTCCCGAATTCCAATCTGAAACATCAATTTTTAATTCGTTTGTAAAAACCTCTTCATGAGCAATATTACCCAACACATCATAAACAACAACTTGTAATTGATTATATGGAGCAAGCGTTTTTAACCAAAACACATCATTGGTAGGGTTTGGAAATATTTCTATTACAGCAACTTCCTTATTCTTAATTTCATCAATAGCCACAGCACTCGGACTATTTGCAAAAGCATATTCTCCTAACAACAAACTATCTATGACTACATATCCATAAGGAACTCCTGGTATAACAGTTTTACTATAATAAGGAAACTCTTGCCAATCATCATGTGCATCTTCTCTGTAAAGTAAAACCAAACTATCATGGTTTACTGAAAGCAAATCTATATCTAAAAACCCACTACTTGCTCTACCATCAAAATCTATTCTGGCAGAAGCCGAAAAGCCAATTGGTAAAATACCTGTAAATCGCCAATACCTGCTAGATGATATCTTATAGTTATTTACATTATTTTTTACTGAATCGGGAGCAACCCAATGATGTTCAATATGTAACAAAGCAGAATCGCTAACAGCATCTACACCAACTCTTACTAAGGTAAGATTTTGAAGTTGAGGATTAAACGTATTTTTAACTTTAAGCTGATTATCTGTTCTAGCTTGGTTTAACAAATTAGCTTCGTTTAAAATTACTACTGTTGGCTGAAAAGGCACACTCACCAAAGCAGTGGAATATTGTCCGGAGGCTACAATATCGGTTGTAAATTTATTCCAATTATTGTCATAAAAAGTTACTTCAAGCGGAGTTCCTGTATGGAAATTAGTAGCTCCTCTTAATTTTTGCTGAACATAAAGCGTTACGTCATAATTAGGTGAATTCAATATTACATTAAAAGAATCTACTTTAAAATTAGAAAATCCCGGACTCAATACCCAATCATTAAAAAAATTCGTCATGTTAACACCTGTAGAAGTGGTTAAAAAATCTTTGAATTCTGTTGGATTAATATTTTTAAACTTAAAACTATCCATTAACTGTTGCACACCATAAAAAAACAAAGAATCACCCAAATAAGCTCTCATATTATGAGCAACTGAAGCACCTTTTAAGTAAGAATGTGTTCCATACGTGTAAGCATGATCCATATTACTTAACGACCTAAACCCATCATCATCTATATGAGCAAACTGTAATACTTGTTTATGATTAGCTTTTACATCAGTCATATAGGCATCTCTACCGTATAAAAATTCTGTAAAAATATGTTCTGAATAAGTCGCAAAACCTTCGTTAATCCACATATCTCCGGCAGTTTCGCAAGTTACTAAATCACCCCACCAATGGTGAGCAAATTCGTGAGCCATTAATGTTTCATAAGCCAAGCTACCATTTGCGGCAACTCTAGGGTAAGCCACACATGTTGCATGTTCCATAGCACCACCATTAAAAGGTACTAACACAAAACCTATTTTACTCCATAAATACGGACCATATTGATTTTCGTAAATTGTTAATGCTTGATTTAAGTTTACAAATGAATTTTTTAAACTAGTAGTATCGGGAGCTCTAGCCACTAATTCCACAGGAATGCTTCCATTGGTGCCTAAAAAATTTTGATGAACAGTTGCGTAATCTGAAACAGCAATACCTACCAAATAGGTTGGGATTGGTTCATTCATTATCCATTTTCTAACAATAGTATCTCCTGTAATTACAGAATCACTAACCAACACTCCATTACAATGAGCTTTTTTACCTCCGGAAGTAATAATATTAAACTCATAAGTAGCATGTTCTACAAAATTATCGAAACACGGGAACCAAACTCTTCCATAATTATGAGGATCTGCATTAAAGCCTACTCCTAAATTATAGGCATAGGTATTATCAAAATAAAAACCGCCAAAACCGCTATTATCTGTTTGCGGAGTTCCATTATAAAAAACAGTTATTTCAACAGTATCTCCAACATTCATTAAAGTGGGTAAATTGACTACCAACAAGGTATCATTATAACTAAAAGTGAGTGAATTATTAGCCGCATCTTTAACGGAATCTACATTAAGCTCCAATAAATCTAAATCGAGTAGATTAATTCCATTGATTTTGGTTGTGAAGGTTATTTTACAATTTCCTGTAACTACTTTATTTGTAAAATCAGTAATATCTAAATTTATTTGATAATTCAGAATATCAATGGTATCGCTCCTACTATTTAAGGCTTTGTTATGAACATCTGTTAGTTTTACTTGAGCATAAGTTGTCGTTAAAGTGAAAATAGTAATCGCTATAAAAAATAATATTTTTTTCATGGTAGATATTTCAGTAATAATTCATTGTAAAAATACAAAAACAGAAAGAATATTAATCCTCTAAACTTTATCCATCAAAAAAAATTAACCAAACAATATATTTTTTTACTTAATTTTAACATCTAACTAATTTATAGTAATATTGTAATGCTATCAAACAAATTTATAAAAAACCATTTTTAATAAATTATTGATTTTATGTAAATTAAGTTTTAAAATTTTCACAAAAACTACTTACTAATATGAAACCTTCTAAAGAGTTATTTTATTTAATAAAATCACTTACTAAGTCCGAAAAAAGATATTTTAAATTAATGTCGTCATTACAAACAGGCGACAAAAATTACATGAAACTTTTTGAATGTATTGATGAATTAGAAGATTACGATGAAGAAGCGGTTAAAGAGAAACTTAAAAATGAAAAATTCATTAAACATTTACCTTCAGAAAAAAACCACCTTTACAAACTCATATTAAAAAGCTTAAGAAGCTTTTATTCTGACAATTCTGCTGCTTCTGTTTTACAAGAAAACCTCAGAAACATTGAACTTTTATTTAATAAAGCACTTTACACTGAGTGTTTTAAAAACATACAACGTGCTAAAGGAATTGCTTATACATACGAGAAATTTTACTTCTTATTAGATTTAATAGATTGGGAAAAGAAACTCATTGAAGAAGCTTTTTTAGATAATAAGTTTAAAGTAAACATGGAGAATCTTATTGAAGAAGAGGCCGACTGTTTAGAAAAACTTAGAAATATTGCCGAATACCAAAAACTGTATTCAAAAATAAACTACATTATTAGAAAAAGTGGTTTTACACGAAATGTTGAAGGTCGTGAGGAAATTAAAAAAATTGCCAATCACCCACTTATTGTGAACAAAGGAACTGCTCACTCTATAAAAGCAGCAACTGCTTGTCTTTCTATTAAAGGACTTTGTGCTGTTACCGATCAAAACTTAGAAGGAGCTTTCAGTAATTTTAGTCATGTAGTAAAAATTATGGAGGACAACCCACCCATAATGCAAGAACTACCTAAAAGATACATTAGAGCATTAAATAGTGTAATGTACGCTCACCTTAGCAAAGGCGAGTGGGATGAGACCTTCAAAATTATAAATAAGATGAAAGGGCTTTTATCTAAACGTGGTTTTGAAAGTATGGACATCCAGTTAAAACTATTTTCTATTCCATTTAATGCTGAGCTGAATGTACATATTAAAATGGGCAACTACATGAAAGCCATTAAACAGGTTATCCCTAAAATTATTGAAGGGTTACAGCATTTTGATGGCAAAATAAACAAAGAAGAAGAAATGTTGTTTTATTACAATATTTCTAGGGTTTATTTCTTTACAGATGATTTAAAAAGTGCTCTGAAATACATTAATATGGTATTAAATGAAAACAAACCCGGACTAAGAGATGATGTATATACTTTTGCCAGATTAGTAAACCTCATCATTCATTTTGAACTGAACAATATTGATTTACTGGAATATAATATAAAATCTACCAAGCGTTTTCTTACCGTTAACAAAAGAGATTTTAAACTGGAAACAGTTTTCTTAAACGAAATGAGGAAATTAGTAAAAGCAAAAAATGAGGAAAAACAACAAGAACAATTCATTATCTTTAAAGAAAATTTAATGAACGTTTTTGAAGATCCTTATGAAAAAATAGCGTTAGATTATTTTGATTTTATCTTATGGTTGGATAGCAAAATAACCAAACAATCTTTTGTGAAGCTGGCTATGGAAAAAAGTGATTCGAAATAGTTTATAATACCCCTTACTATTTCTGTTTTTCTACCACGCTTAGCATTTGTTATACTTTTCTATCATTTAGTTCTTACTGCTTCAACAATTTCACAGCATCTGTTTTATCATTAACTATAATTGTCAAATGATAATTCCCAGCCTTTAGTTGATACTGACTCATGTCTATAGTAGTGCTGCTGCTGATGTTCTTAGTAAATATCAGTTTTCCGCTATTGTCATATAGGCTTATTGCTGTTGCTTGTGCTTGTTTTAGTTGTATGTGGAGTTGTTCTGTAAATGGATTAGGATAAGCCGCAAAACTTGCTGTGGCTAGTTCATTGATGCTTGTTGCCATCACCACCCATTGTCCGTCTGTTGGTACTTGGGTCATTAATCCTGCTCCGTTTTCTGCTCTTAT
>DATCTM010000008.1:0-41559 GCA_036567945.1 Vicingaceae bacterium | reverse complement strand
CCTGTAATTGTTCATACTTTTCATGGACATGTCTTTCATTCTTATTTTGGTAAAACAAAAACTGTTTTTTATAAAAATATAGAACGCTATTTAGCCAAAAAGACTACTAAAATTATTGCTATTAGTGATATTCAAAAAAGTGAACTAACTCAACAACATAAAATTTGTAATAAAAATAAAGTAGCAGTTGTTCCTTTAGGCTTTGATTTAAGGAGGTTTCAAGAAGATTATGAATTGAAAAGAAATGATTTTAGAAAACATTATTTGCTTGAAGATAATGAAATAGCTATTGGTATTATTGGCAGACTCGTCCCAATTAAAAATCACACTTTGTTTTTAGAGGCAATAAATCAACTTCTAAAAAAAACTACCAAAAAAGTAAGGGTGTTTATTATTGGAGATGGGGAAGAAAAAGAGAATTTAATCCAATATTGTAAGGAACTTAAGTTAGATTTTACTGAATTTAATAAACAAAAAAAGAAAGCTACTATTACATTTACTTCGTGGATTAAGAATGTAGATTGGGCAAATGCAGGATTAGACATTATTGCTTTATCTTCTTTAAATGAAGGTACGCCTGTAAGCCTAATTGAAGCACAAGCAGCAAATAATCCGATAGTAACAACCAACGTTGGTGGTGTTGAAAACGTAGTGCTGAAAGACAAAACAGGGTTTATTGTTTCATCGGGAAACAATCAAGCTTTTTTTGAAGCACTTTTAAAATTGGTTGAAAATGATGCATTAAGAAAGCAAATGAGTGAAAAAGGTTGGGAGTTTGTGAAAGAAAAATTTCATTACGAAAGATTAGTAAATGATATGAGAGAACTCTATTTTTCCTTGATAGAGAACAATAAAAAGTAAATTTATTAATTTTTACAATCAATTTTTATAGTTTTGTCATATAGTGTAAGTTAAGAATTTATCATTAACAATTATAATTTGTTAAATATCTAGATATGAAATTGAATATTTTAAAATGGACATTAGGTCTGCTGGTGGTGATATCATTTGTGAGTTGTAACTACAACTCCAACAGGATGTTAAAAACCCCTAAAGGTTATGATTTTGCAGCACCACCAACCGATAGTAATCCTTTATATGTAATTGCAGTAAGTGATATCTTAGAGTTTAAACTTTATACTAATGATGGAACTTCTTTGGTAGATTTTACTGCTATTGATGGAGGTGGAGCAGGTGTAGCAAGACAACAAGTAGGTCAAGTTCAGTATTTAATTGATTATGATGGTTTTTGTAAATTACCAATAGTAGGAAGAATTGAATTGAGAGGAAAAACACTAAGAGAAGCAGAAAAACATTTAGAGGAAATTTATTCGAAATATTATATCAAACCATTTGTTGTTTTGAGAGTTCAAAACAGAAGAGTAACTGTCTTTACAGGTGGAGGAGGAAGTGGAAAAGTGGTGCCCCTTAATAATGAAAATGTAACTTTAATAGAAGCTCTAGGGTTAGCAGGTGGTTTAACTAACGATTCTAAAGCTAAAAGAATCAAAGTTGTAAGAGGAGATTTAAGTAATCCGCAAGTATTTTTATTTGACTTGAGTACGATTGATGGATTAAAAACCATTGACTTTCCGTTACAAGCAAACGATATAATTTATGTTGAGTTTAGAAATAATTTTGTGAGAGAGGCAATTAGAGATATAGCTCCAATAGTAAGTTTAATAACCAGTACATTAACGCTTATTATTGTTATAGATAGGCTAGGTGCTGAATAATTAAAAATTAATGCAAGAAGATCAATTTGCACACAAAAAAGAGGTAGTATCTAACTTTAATACAGAGTTAGATATTATTTTATTATTGAAAGTTTTTAAAAAGACTTTTGTCTATTTTGTAGGTATTATTGCTATATGCGTTACATTATCACTTATCTATTTAAGATATACAGTACCTATCTATCAGTCTAAATTAGTGTTGCAAGTAGGAAGTGAAAATACTGCCAACAAAGTACTTCAGGTTGATAATTTTAGTAAAACAGAAGATGTAGCCAAAGATGTAGAATTGTTGAGGTCTAAACTATTGCTTAAAAGAGCTTTAAGTAAGCTGCCGTTGGAGGTTAGTTATTTCAACCAAGGAAAAATTTTAGAGTATGAATTATATAAAAATTCGCCTTTTAAAGTGTTTTTTGAAGTAAAAGATTCTTCAGTTTTAGGTAAAAAGTTCTATATAGAAAAAACCAACAACGAAAAATTTAATTTATTCCAATCTGAAAAATTAATAGGAGAGTTTAGCTCTAATGTACCAATTGAATTAAAAGAGGTTACTTTAAGAATTATTTTTGATAACTATAATGAATTTGGTGAGGACAAAAACAATTCCATGTTTTTTGCGGTAAACGATTTGGAAGCACTAACCAATAAATATATTCAACAGTTAGGTGTCTTTCCATTAAATCCATCTGCTAAAACCATTAGTATTTCATTTAATGATAATAATGCATTAAAAACATCAGACATAATTACTTCTTTGGCAAATGAATATATTTTGTACGATATTGAAGAAAGAAGTAAAAGTTCTAAGAAAATTATTCAGTTTTTGGATGATCAATTGGATAAGTATTATAATAAAGTAAAGCTTTCTGAGAATAGAATTCAAGATTTTCAAACCTCTAAAAAAATTGGTAATCCCAATGAAGTTTCTTCTATTTATTTAGATAAAATAAATCGTTTCGAGAATCAATTAATAGATATTGATTTTCAGACGAGTGTGTTAAAAGAAATAAGTAAATCGGTAACCGGAAAAATTAATACGATAGATGTATATAATTTATTGCCAACCCTTACTGGTACAGAATATGAAGCAAGCATTACAGCATTAATTACAAATCTTCAAAGTTTAATGGTTCAAAAACAAAACTTGCTTAGTGAGGTAACTGTAAATAGTGGAAGTGTTAAGTCTTTGGAAAATCAAATTGATGTTCAAAAACAAATACTATTTACAACCATAAACTCGCTAATTAGTAAATTGGAACTCAGAAGAAAAGAAGTAGTTAAAAAAGTAAATGAAATACAAGCCAAATATTTAACAGTTCCGGCAAATGAGTTAGAATATGCTCGTTTGCAAAGAGTTTTATCTATAGATGAGAAGTTCTTCACTTTATTAATGGAAAAACGAACTGAATATTCTATTTCGGAAGCAGGTTTTGTTCCTCAGCATACTATTTTAGATAAAGCAAATGTGCCATCAGCTCCTATGTCGCCAAATAGAAATATGATATTAATAACAGGAGTGTTGTTAGGAGTAGTAATTAGTTTGATAGTATTAATTATTAGATATGTATTTAAAAATACCATTTCTACTATTGATGAAATAAATAGATATGTTAGATCTTCAGTAGGATTTTTAGGAAATATACCATTATATCAGAATAAAATACCAGTTTCTCAATTGGTTATAAACAGAGAGCCTAAGTCAGTTATTTCTGAATCATTTAGGTCGGTACGTTCTAATTTACAGTTTATATCAACCAAAAATGAGAAGAAAACCATAGCGGTAACATCAACTATATCTGGAGAAGGGAAAACATTTTGTGCTATCAACTTAGCAGGAATTGTTGCAATGTCGGGGAAAAAAGTGGTGATTATCGATTTAGACATGAGAAGACCTAAAATACACATGGGGTTTGGGGTTAAAAACACATGTGGGATGAGTACCATTTTAATTAATAAAAGTACTATTGAAGAGTGTATTCACCATAGTGAATTAGAAAATTTAGATTTTATTACTTCAGGACCAATACCACCAAATCCTTCTGAATTAATTATTGGAGGAGGAATTGAAAAAATTATCAATCAATTAAAAAATGACTTAGGGTATGATTATGTAGTTGTTGATAATCCCCCAATAGGCTTAGTTTCTGACGCTATGGAGACGTTAAAATTTGCTGATTATCCTATTTACGTGTTTAAAAGTGAATATTCTAGAAAGAATTTTATCAATAATATAGATAAATTGGTAATTGAAAATGAAATTTCTAAGCTATCTATTATCCTTAATGGGGTAGATTTTAGAGATAAATTCTATAGTTACGGTTATAATTATAGCTACAGTTACGGAAGTAAAAATAGTTACTATTATGATGGAAGTGAAGAGTCAGCTTCATTTTTTAATAAGCTATTAAAGAAAGTTGGGTTAAAAAAATAAAGAATAGAATTAGATGAATTTTATTAAAACAGCTATTGAAGGTATAATAATTATTGAGCCACTTGTTTTTGAGGATGAAAGAGGACATTTTTTTGAGTACTATCAAAAAGAATTGTTTGCGAACAATGGGATAACGACAGACTTTGTTCAAGATAATCAATCCTTATCTCAAAAAGGAGTGTTAAGAGGTCTTCATTTTCAGGCTCCGCCATATGCACAAGCTAAGTTAATAAGAGTGATTAAAGGTGCGGTATTAGATGTTGCTGTTGATATTAGAAAAAATTCTTCTACCTATGGAAAATATGTTGCTGTTGAGCTTTCGGAGGCTAATAAAAAAACACTTTATATTCCTGAAGGATTTGCACATGGATTTTTAACCTTAGTAGATAATACTATTTTTTCATATAAATGCTCTAATTATTACAATAAACCATCAGAAGGAGCTTTGTTATGGAATGATCAAGATTTAGCTATTAATTGGGGTATTATAACACCTATTTTATCAGAAAAAGATAAAGAAGCGCCTACTTTTAACTCATTTTCAACACCTTTCTAAATGGAATTGTTTTCTAACAAACATATTTTTTTCTTTTTAGGAGCATTGTTGTTCTCTTTTTTCATTAATAGTATATTGTTGAGATTTGTTAAAACACTTGGAATTAGAAATGATAAAGATATTGATGTGAGGTGGAGTGCTAAATCGAAGCCTGCACTTGGTGGATTAACTTTTTATATTGTTTTTTTATTGTCAATTACCTTACATCCATTTGTTTTTTCTTACCAAAACATAGCTATGGATTTTCAAACAACCGGAATGATAGGAGCGGTTTCGTTAGGTTTTTTAATGGGATTAGCTGATGATGCCTATAACACTAAACCTTTTTTAAAATTAGTTGTACAAATAGCTTGTGGAGCAATATTAATTTATTCCGGAACTTACATTAATTTATTTGAGAATAATAACTGGAACTATGCTTTAACCATATTGTGGGTGGTAGGTCTGATGAATTCTATTAATATGTTGGATAATATGGACGGGATTACAACATCTATCTCATTAATTATTTTGATTATTATTCTTTCTATAATGTTAGGACATGAACATAACCCAACCTACTTGACAATTGTAATTGGTTTAATTGCCACCTTATTTTGCTTTTTATACTTCAATTGGAATCCTTCTAAAATGTTTATGGGAGATACAGGAAGTCAGTTTTTAGGAATTGCTTTAGCAGCATTAAGTATCCATTATTTATGGAATCCTGTTCAAAATGGAAATGAATTTGCTATTTCAAGACAATTTATTATTCCTTTGTTAAGCTTTATTATTCCAATTATTGATACAACAACTGTAGTTATTAAAAGAGCAAGTAAAGGAAAATCGCCTTTTGTTGGAGGTAAAGACCATACAACACACCATTTATCTTATTTAGGGTTTAATGAGAAACAAGTGGCTATTATTATGATAATCATTTCTGTTGTGGCAGCTATTATGGTAGTTGTTATGGTAAATTATATTCCTAAATGGACGCATGTTTATACAGCTCTTTTTGTAGCTTTCTTTCTAATAATTTTTATTGTGTTATTTAAAATATCAATGAAAAATTTAGACAAAAATTAAAGTTCTTTTATCCCTTTTAAGTAACTGATACTATTTGGCCCCTGATTGAACAGTAAATCTAAAATACTTAGGTTAGACATAAATGAGTGTCTGTCGCTAAATACCTGAATGTAAGGTTTTAATTCTAAATTTGTAGGTATTTTGTTCGGAGACATTACTCCTCTGTAGTCGGTAGAATTTTCGGGAGTTTTTTCAAAAATGGTGGTAAACTCTATGTTTACAGACATATTAATGAGTTTAATAATTAACTCGTTAATAGCAATATTGAGTTCATGTAAATATTCATATTTTTTTTCTAAAAAGAAAGGAGCAAAATGGTCTTCATAAAATTCAAAATATGGAGAACTTCTGTATGCAGCTTCTAAAGAACGCCAATGCATTATTTGCCAATTTTCTACATAAGCAATTTTGGTTGCTTGATAGGTCTTTCTTCTTTTAACACTTTTAATGGGTATAGATAAATTTTGGATACCATTTGGACTTAAAATTTGGCAACGATTGCGATACGTTTGTTTTATGAAATGTTCATGCATTTCAAGATAGCAAGTAGGGTGTTGCAACAAATAGTAATAATAGCTAATTGGTGCAAAGTAACAAATAGGAAAATGTCCGTTAGAAGTCATGAATGTAAACGTTTTTTGTTGAGGGTGAAATTATGATTTTAATCAATTAAGTATTCAGAGTTTTCATCAGGAATTCGGATATTGCGATAGCCTTTCTCCATTAGCTTTTCTCTAAACTCTTGTTGCACTTCATACGTTCCGTGTACCAAAAACATTTCTTTAACCGTTCCGGGATGCTGACAGCTTAAAAAGTCTATCATTTCCTCATAATCTCCGTGAGCACTATATTCTGTTATTACTTCAATATCGGCTTTTACATCTATTTCTTCTCCGTAAATTTTTACCTGTTTTGTTCCTTGCATTAACCTGTTTCCTAAGGTAAATGGAGCACAATAGCCAACAATTAAAACTGTATTTTTTTTGTTGCCCAAATTATTTTTGAGGTGATGTACCACTCTTCCGGCTTCCATCATTCCTGATGCTGAAATAATAATACAAGGTTCATCAGAATTATTGATAGCTTTAGATGCTTCCACATCTCTAATATATAACAGACCATTAAAGCCAAAAGGATCAGGGTCTTTTTTCATGTATTCTCTTATTTCTTCATTATACGCTTCCGGATGATTTATTAAAATTTGTGTAGCATTTGTAGAGAGCGGACTATCAACATAAACAGGTATTTTAGGTAGTTTCCCAGCTGATTCTAGTTGATCTAAGGCATAAATAATTTCTTGGGTTCTTCCTAAGCTAAAAGCAGGAATTATCAGTTTGCCTTTCTTTTCCACGCAAGTGTAATAAACAACGTTTAGGAGTTTATTAATGGTTTGTAAAGTACTTTCGTGCAGACGGTTGCCATAAGTAGATTCGCAAATAATGTATTCGGCAGGAGGAAAAGGTTTTGGGCTTTTTATAATATGGTGTTTTTTTCTACCGATATCACCGGTATAACATAATGTATGAATTTTTCCTTCTTCTTTAATTTTTAAGTTTACAGCTGCAGCTCCTAAGATATGTCCAACAACTGTAAAACATACCTCAATTTCATCATCAATTTCGAACCAATCATCATAGTTTTTTCCTACAAATTGTTGGAGAGCTATTTCTGCATCTTCAATAGTGTAAAGCGGGTCAATAGGGTCTAATTCTTTTTGTATTCGTGCTCTGTTAATATATTTTACATCCGATTCCTGAATATGAGCACTATCAACCAACATTATCTGACAAAGATCTAATGTTGCAAGTGTACAATAAATCTTTCCTTTAAATCCTTTTTTTACCAGGTATGGAATAGCTCCAGAATGGTCAATATGAGCGTGAGAAAGAATACAATAGTCAATTTCTGATGCTTCAAAACCCAACTCTTTGTTGTAATTTTTTCGTTTGGCATCTTCACCCTGAAATAACCCACAATCTAGTAAAATCTTTTTTCCGTTTCTGGTTGTAATTAAATGTTTACTTCCGGTAACTGTTCTTGCAGCACCTTTAAATTCAATTTTCATATTTTTGGTAATATAAGTTGTAAAGATAGCTATTGTAAACTAAATTAAATAAGTTTAATTTTATAAATATTTTTGCAAGAGTTGTAATTTTGGTTATGTTGGCAGAAGATGGGACTAAGAATAAAAAGATTGGATACCGGTTATGAGCTGATAAATTATTCAACTCATAAACCTGCTAAACTTTATAAACTTTTAAACTAGCTAGATGAAATTAGATATATTAGCCATAGGTATTCACCCCGATGATGTAGAGTTGAGCTGTGCCGGAACAATTTTAAAACATATTCAGTTAGGAAAAAAAGTGGGTATTTTAGATTTAACCCACGGAGAGTTAGGCTCTAGAGGTAGTGCTGAGTTACGTTTGCAAGAAGCTAAAAAAGCAGCTTTAATTTTAGGTGTACATACCAGAGAGATTTTAAATTTTTCGGATGGTTTTTTTGAGAATAATAAAGAACATCAGTTGGCCATTATAAAAATGCTCAGACTTTATCAACCGGATATTGTATTGGCAAATGCTATTTCAGACAGGCATCCTGACCATGGCAGAGCTGCTAAATTGATTTCTGATGCTTGTTTTTATTCAGGATTAAGAAAAATTGAAACCGACATTGAAGGTTATCCTCAGGAACATTGGCGACCCAAAGTAGTTTATCATTACATTCAAGATAGATACATGAAACCTGATTTTGTGGTGGATGTAAGTGAACATGTAGATAAAAAAATGGAAGCCATTGCAGCCTATAGTTCTCAGTTTTTTAAAGACAACGATAATGAACCCGAAACACCGTTAACTACCAAAACTTTTATGGATTTTATTAAAGGAAGAATGGTAACGCTTGGCAGAGAGGCAGGCTTTGATTACGCAGAAGGTTTTGTTACTGAAAGAGTAGTGGGGGTTGAGGATATTACTGTATTGAAATAGTTTTTACTTTACAAATTCAGCACATAAAATACTGGTGGCTATAGCAACATTTAGCGATTCAGCATGTCCAAACTTTGGGATGGAAATTTTTTCATGAATGTAAGGAAATAATTTAGGGTTTATACCTACCGATTCGTTGCCCATAAGCAATACGGAATTGTCGACACGGAGTGTTGTAGTAAAACAATTTTTTCCATCTAACAATGCTCCATAAACCTGTAAATGTTCATTTTCTTTAAAAAAATCAACCAACGAAGTAAAAACAATATTTAATCTAAAAATAGATCCCATAGTAGCTTGTACTACTTTCGGATTGTAAATTTCCACACAGCTTTCGGAGCAAACAATATTGTTCATGCCAAACCAATCTGCTGTACGAATGATAGTGCCTAAATTACCTGGATCTTGGATGTTATCTAGTGCAATAATTGGTTTTGAAAAGTTATTGCTTAGTTGCTGTAGTTTTTGTTTTGCCACAGCTAACACATTATTGGGAGTTTTTAGTGTAGAAATAGAGGCTAACTCCTGTTCAGATACTTCAGTTAGACTTCCTACAAAAGAACCATTCCAATTTTTAGTTGCAAACACGCCTACCACTTCAAAATCTGAATTCAATAGTTCTTCCACTATTTTTTCTCCTTCCACTAAAAAGAGATTGTATTTTATTCTGTTTTTCTTTAAATGAAGTGATTTTACAAACTTCTTTTGTTGGTTAGATAAACTCATTTAAAATTTATTTTCAATTAGCCAACACTTTAAACTCAGTTCTTCTATTTTTTTGATAGCAAGGACATTCATCATTTCTGGTTTCGCCACATTCAGTATATTTACTACAATCTTCGTAAGGTTCGGTTTCGCCTTTTCCGGTAGCTACAAAACGATTCTTCTTAATGCCTTTTGTCACTAAATAATTTACTACGCTATTGGCTCTTCTTTGAGATAATCGCTGGTTATAATCATCGCTACCCCTAGTATCTGTGTGAGCAGAAATTTCTACTTTTAGTTCAGGATATTCTTTAAATAATCCAATTAATTTATCTAATTCGGCTTTTGATTCAGCTCTTAAACTGGCTTTATCGAAATCATAAAAAATATTATTTAGCACAAATGTTTTTCCTGCGGTAAGGTCTTTAGCACTTTTAATATCATCGGTATAAAGTGTATCAATGGTTTTGTTTTCTTTTTTCAACGCTTCGGCTAATGCATCAGCAAGAGCTTTATTGTTGTTAGCAATTAAAGCAGAGTCGCTGTAAATTCTAAAATCTTTATAAATTTCTACATATTCGGTAATTTCATCTAAACGGATAGAATCTCTAACAATTTCTCCTGTTTCAAGTTCTACTTCAATTTCGTATCTGCCCGGAGTTAATGCCATAACGTATTTTCCGGTTTCTTCATTCGATTTAAAAATTCCCTCTAATTCGCCATCAGTACTTTTATATAGGCTCATAAAAGAACCGGTTGGTACATCATTAAAATAAACATTTCCTAATAATAAAGCTAAAACAGGTTTATCAATTCTTCCTGTGGTAATTTTAAAGATGTCTTGTTCTCCCATACTTGCGACTCCTCCACCGGAATAGTAACCTGTATTACCATCTGCAGAAAGTACAAAATAACGGTTGTCATCAATAGTGTTAATAGGGTAGCCCATGTTTTTCGGTTCAGTAAAAGCACCATAATCATCTAAAACAGAAGAAAAAATATCGTAACCACCAATGCTGGTATGTCCTTCAGAGGCAAAATAAAGCGTTCTTCCATCAGGGTGAATAAATGGAGCATCATCATTATAAATGGTATTAATCATACCTCCTAAATTTTGTACATTTCCCCAAGAACCGTCAGCTTGTAATTCGGCTTTGTATAAATCCCTACCGCCCATTCCGCCTTCTCTATCGCTAGAGAAATAAAGTGTTTTTCCATTTGCCGATAAACTGGCACTTCCTTCCCAACTATCTTTTTTATTTACATCGCCCTCAAGTCTTTTAGGTCTTGTCCAGTCATTTCCTTCCAACTGACTCACATAAATATCTCCGTAATTATCATTTTCACTTTTGTAGATAAAAAGAGTTTGACCATCAACAGATAAT
Source organism: Vicingaceae bacterium (assembly GCA_036567945.1). Classification (GTDB taxonomy): domain Bacteria; phylum Bacteroidota; class Bacteroidia; order Flavobacteriales_E; family Vicingaceae; genus BRH-c54. The sequence continues at coordinate 30,697 of DATCTM010000008.1, read as the reverse complement.
CCAATAGCAGCATCATGTCCTTCAGTATTAATGTTTAAACCAATACTTACTGGCTCTGTCCATTCGCCATTTTTTTTGTAGGAAATAACAACATCTTCAAAATACGGTTCAGAACTCATAGATTGAGGAACTTTATCACCTCCCACACTTTTTACTCCTCTGTAGGTAAAAATCATTACTGATTCGTCAGCAGAAATTACAGGAACATATTCTGAGTACTGAGAATTGATGGGGTAACCAACATTTTCTATAATATTTTCATGAATAGTATCGGTAAGAATTTCTTTTGCATTTTGAGCATTTTTCATCATTTGGTTAGCATCTCTAACTTGTTCCGCTTCATCTGCCGGAGCAGTAGCTAAATAAAAATTAAAATGTTGGATAGATTTATCAAAATCATAATTCACAGCATACGCTTTTCCCAAATAAAAATTGATGATACCATATTCTGGATTTTCTTGCTTTACTTCTTCTAGTAATTTAATTGATTTTTCTTTTTGATTAGGGTCGTAAGTAGCACAAATACCTGTCATCATTTTATAATAGATGTCTTTTTGGTCGTATTCGTGTAATTGAGAGAATTTATCTAACGCATCCAAATAATTTCTTTCTTCAAAATCTTGCTCGGCTTGTTCTAATAATTGTTTGGCTTCTTTTTTGGAAAGAGAATTTACTTCTTCGGTTTGGCCAAAAACAGACAAAGAAGTTAATAACATCAAAATAGTTAATAATCGTAAGCTTATTTTAATTTTCATATGTTTAATTTTATTATTTTTTATCGGTCATATGTAACTCCGAGTTAATTATTCCCTTGTGTGAGAAAATTTTTACTCATGGTCGTTTCATAATTTTATAAATAGTTATTTTGCAGAAATAAAAAAAAGCAAACATAAGCAATTCAAATAGATACTAAAACTTTTTTTTTGAGGCTAAATCATAAAATATATTATCAATTTTTTAGGGCAGTTTTTGCGTTGTATGTTGTTGTGTTTTTATTTGCATGTAATCCAACTAAACACTTAAAACCGAATGAGATATTTCTCCAAAAATCAAGTGTTAAAGTTGATAACAGAAAAATAGATAAAGATGAATTGAGCAATTACGTGAAACAAAAACACAACAAAAAAATACTGGGAGTTTTTAGGTTTCATTTAGGAGTTTATAACATAGCTAATAAAAAAAATAGTTTTATAAAGAAGAATGTTGGAGAAGCTCCTGTGGTTTATGATTCACTTTTAACCCAGAGAAGTGCTGAGCAGCTTAGTTTATATTTAGATAGTAAAGGTTATTTTGAAAATAAAGTAGAGTATAAAGTAACCTATGTTAGCGAAAAAAAGGTTAAAGTTAAGTATATAGTTGAAACAGGAGAACCTTACTTGGTTAACAGTGTTAAATATTATGTCGAAGATACCGCTTTAACTAACTTAGTAATCTTAAAGCATTATAAATCTCACATTAAAAAAGAAAAACCTTTAGATTTAGAAGCCTTAGATAAAGAAAGAGAAAGGATTAGAGATGTAATTAGAAACGAAGGCTATTTTAGCTTTACAAAAGAGTATGTAGAGTTTTTAGTAGATACTACCAATGAACACAGAAGAGTTGACATTACTGTTAAAGTACTTAATAAAAAAGTAACAAACAAAAATGATACTTCCAATACAGAAAAAGTGAGGCATAAAAAATATATCGTTAATGATATTAATGTTTACTTAAGTAAAGATTTTTTGAATAAAAATGTGAGTACTTTCGATACGGTTAGTTATAAAAAAATAACTATCGGACATGAAGAGAAATTAATTTATCGTCCGAAAATGATTAACCACGCCATAAACATTAAACCGAATGAAGATTATTCTTTAGAAGATCAACAATTAACCTATAAATACCTAACAGAGTTAGGACTGTTTAGAACAGTAAACATTCAGTTTAATAATGCTGAAAATAGGACAGGGGATGATAAAAAAGCATTAGATGTAAATATTTATTTAACACCTCTAAAAATAAAATCGTTATCATTAGAAGTAACAGGAACAAACAGTGGTGGAAACCTTGGGATGAAAGGAGGGATAGTATTTGTGAATAAAAATTTATTTAAAGGAGGAGAAAGGTTAACTGTTAGATTAAATGGTGGATTGGAAGCTCAGCAACTTATTAATCAATCAGCAGAGCAAGTAGAGTTTTTTGGTTTACCATTTAATACCTTAGAGTTTGGTCCTGAGGTTAATTTAGAATTTCCCAGGTTCATATTACCTTTTGTAAACACAGATAACTTTGCTAAAAGTTTAAATCCGAAAACATCATTAAATTACTTATTAAATTACCAAAACAGACCTGAATATACCCGAAACCTTACTCAATTTACATTCGGTTATTTTTGGAATCAGGGCAGATTTGTTAAGCATTATTTAAACCCAATTAGTATAAGTTTAATTAAGATAGACCTTACCGATGAATTTAGAGACCGAATAGAAGAAGAGAATAACCCGTTTATCGTAAATAGTTTTACCGATCATTTTATCAATTCATCTACTTATACGTTTGTTTACTCTAACCATACGTTTAATAAAGTTAGAGATTTTCAATTTTTTAGATTTAACTTAGAAGGAGCAGGAAATGCACATGCCTTGTACGATAGAGTGGCGGGGACAGAAAGAAACGAAAATGGTAGTTTCGAAATTTTCAATATTCAATACGCACAATTTGTAAAAGCAGATTTCGATTACCGGTATTATAACCAATCATCTAACGGAAATATAGTAAGCAGAATTGCTTTAGGAATAGGAAGACCTTACGGAAATTTGAAAGTATTGCCTTTTGAGAAAAGTTATTTTGGTGGTGGAGCAAACGGAATTAGAGCTTGGCAAGCCAGAACATTAGGTCCCGGTTCTTTGCCTGATTCACTAATTTCATCACAATATGTAAATCAAATTGGAGAAATAAAAATAGAAGGAAATGTGGAGTATCGATTCGATATCACTAAATTATTTGAAGGAGCTATTTTTGTTGATGCAGGAAATATTTGGATTACTCGTGAGGATGAACAACGACCTAATGCAGAAATTAAATTAGATAGATTTTGGCAGGATGTGGCGGTAGGAACAGGAATAGGATTACGACTTGATTTTGGTTTCTTTTTATTCCGATTTGATTTAGCTGCAAAACTGAAAGATCCCTCATCAGAAAAACCACAAGAATTTAAATTACAATGGAGAACACCCAATTTAAACTTAGGTATTGGTTATCCATTTTAAAACTTGGCACTTTTTATGTAAAACCCTAAAATATTTATATTTTTGGAAATCTAATTACAAATTTAAAACCATCTGATTATGAGAAAAATAATTTACCTTCTATTAATAGCTACATTTTTATACAGTTGTGCATCTTCATCAAAAAAATTAGACAAAGGAGATTATGATACTGCCATGCAAATTTCTGCTAAAAAAATAAAGAAAGATCCCGGTAAATTTGAAGAAGTAGATGTGTTTAATGATGCGTATAAATTAGCCAACCATAGAGATAAAACTGAAATTACCAGGTTAAAAAATATTGGTGATCCTGCCAACTGGGGTAAAATCTATAACCTATACGGTAATTTAGTTAGAAGACAAGAGTTAGCAGCTACATTGCCTCCGGTTGGCATCAATTACGATGAAACCAACTATGCTGCAGATGTTGAAAATGCTAAAACCCAAGCTACCGTTTATGCTTATGAAAAAGGAAATGAATTGTTGTTAACCAACGATAGATTTAAAGCCAGACAAGCACACGCTTATTTTTTAGAAGCAAAAAAATATACTCCCAATTATAATGATGTTGACGATAAAATAAGCCAAGCTTTATTGATAGGAACTACCAATGTTTATTTTAAAATAGAAGACAATGCTCAGTTGGTAGCTCCAAAAGCGATGATGGATAATGTACAGAATATTGAAGTAAATGATTTAGATGGTAATTGGATAAATTATGATGCCTATGTAGATAATTCTAAGTTATATCACTATTCCATTATATTAAGTTTAGATTTAATTGAAGTAACACCCGAAGAATTGAAAGAAACTACCACAGTAGAAACCAAAGAAGTAGAAGATGGTTTTGATTATGTGTTAGATGCTAACGGAAATGTGACTAAAGATAGTTTGGGTAACGATATAAAAATTAAAAAATACAAAACCATTAGTTGTACCGTAAATCGTTACCAACAAAAGAAAGCAGCACGTATTACCGGTTCTATGAATTATTATGATAACTTAACTGAAAGTAAACTAAAAGCCGAACCAATTGTTTCTGATGCTATGTTTGAGCATTTTTATACCGTTGCCGTTGGTAACTTAGACGCATTAACGCCTGAAACAAGAAAAGAGCTCAGCACACAAGCAGTTCCTTTCCCGCCTTCTGAAGCCTTAATTATACAAGCCGGAGAAGTAATGAAAGTTATGGCTAAAGAAGCTATTGTAGCGAATAAAAGTTTAGTGAAATAGGAAATAAGGGGTTGGTTAAAACGCATTTTAATGCTTTTTAGACTTTTTTAACTTAATTATTATTCTACTCAAGAGGCGGACAGCCTTCCTCAATTGCAGTAAATTCAATTGGAATATTAATTGAAGCAACTCCAAGTAATTCTTCCATTCCTGAAAACGTACTCTTTAACATTGTTAGAGTGAGAGAATCTTTAGTTAATTTATCAATTGAAAAGATGTATTTATCTTTTGTCCAGCAACAGAAGTTTTGGTTGTTGTACCATTTCATATAAATTAAATTCCCTTTTCGTTTATAAGTAATTCTTTTTTCTTTTTTCTTACATTGTGCATTCTCTTCTATGTCGTAACAAATGGTAACACACTGATAAATAGAATCAAATATTATAACACTATTTGGTGAATTCCCAACAGTTTGCCAAGTTTTTGATAAAGTTTGTCCATAAAAATTTTGTCCAACAACAAAAACAATCAATATTACAATAAGTTTTTTCATTTTAGGATTTGTTTTTCATTATAGAATGCGGGAGCAGGGGGTAGCTCACATATTTATTTTACCAAAACTTCCACCACGGTTTTTTATTTCTATTTAGATGTTGCTCTATAAAATTCTTTGTAGTTTTTTGATTTTGATGTCCTTTTAGAATTGTCCAAGTTTTGTTATCCCAAATGGATTGAATTTCAAGTCCAAAATGTTGAGAGTATCTTTCTAAACTGTCATAGTCAAATAAGTATGAGATCTCACCGTCATATTCTTGTTTTTCTCCAGGTTCATCTTCTTCAAAATCATATGGAATCCCAAAGTTTATAGTTTCTATATCATCTCCATAACAAACTTCTATTTCTCGTTTTTTCTCACCATTTTGATATTGAGAAAAGTAATAGTAGTCAACAGTATTTTGGCCAATAGTAACAATAAGATTACAAGACAATTCTTTGGAAACTGATTTAGCCCAATTTTCAATTTTGCTACCACTATTGTAAAGCACAGTTATCCAATTCTTTTGAACTTCTGATAAAATCAAGTAGTTTGGATTAGAATTTTCATCCATTAGGAATGAATCGTAAAAATCTTCAGGAATATCATCTCCTTTATTCATTTCTTTTACCCCTGATAAGTCTATCAAGAGGTTAGTTACTTTTTCAGTATCCGATGAATTAATGTAAAACCTTGTCCATGTTGCCATTCTGTTTCTTTTTATGTGTGCTAACGTTTAGTATATGAAAAGTAGGGTGTTTTAAGCCTTTACTCTGTCAGTAGTTTGAAATCCAAGCTTAAGCGTGTTGATAAATAAGGACAAAGTAGGGGGTGTGGAAAATATTTTTGGAAACAATATTTTTGTAACCTGATTGGACACTTTTGTTTTTTTATCCTAATAATGCATTTAGTTCAGTTATTTTATTTGCAATCTCAACACATTTGTCCTCACTAATCATTTTTAATGTATTTTGTACTCTTCCATCTGTGACTTCTCCATTTTCTTCATATGAAGGTTCTTCTGTTGTTAAGTCACCATAAATAGAATTCCAGTATTCTTTTAATTCATCTGGGAAATCATTTTCTTTTAATGTATGAAATATTAAAAATGCTCCCCAAAGTCTTGCTTTTATACCTCCTCTATTTGTAGCCATTGATTCAACTGCTGCACTAAATTTTTCTCTTGCGTATGAATGTCTCATTTGATAGTTTTTAGATTATGATTTTATTTCTTTATTTAAAATTGCAGGTAACTTATATATGTATGATAAAATTAAAAAAACTGTCAGACTTATTTTCTTCAAATATATAAAAAATAGCTTATAAATCAAGCAAATGGTTTTTGTTAGCAACCAACAAGATATCTCCCCCGATACTTATCGGGGCATTTTACTAAACTTCGTTCCTCAGCTTGTAAAATTTCGATCAATATAACAATCAGATTGAATATTAACTTATAAGAACTCCTAAATATGTTAAGTACTCATAAGTATTTTTTAGTAAGCTCCATTTCTTTTTCTAATGAACCATTCAGTAGAGATAAGAGCTAAAATTAAAAAGAAAATCCATTTGATGTGAATGATTTCTTTGATGTCGGTTTCTTCATAAATGACAGAAGAAATAGCCGTATTTTCTTTTATAAGTTGCTCTAATTCATTTATTGTAGGTGGTAACACCATTTTGCCATTGTATTTATTGGCAACGTTTTGAAGCAATTGGTGGTTGGCAACCGTATTGTTTAACTCCACCAACAGCGGATTAATTTGTAACTGTCCTTTAACCGCATATTGCTCTCCTGAAAAAGTGGTTGAAGCCAAATAAGAATAACTGCCAACCGGTAAAATTCCCGCATTTAACACGTAGGCATTCCCCGTTTTATTGAAAACAAATTGATAATCAACCCCTGCTTTATTTTTAAGCTCTAATTTCACTTCAGGAGTATTTACCAATTCATAACTATTGTTGTACAATTCAGCATTAAAAATAATTTCCTGGTTTTCATTAAACTGATTGTCAACAATTACTCTGAATTTATCTTTATTATCTTTCACAGATAAAAACTGAACAGTTTTGTTGATGATTTCATCAAATGCTTGGTGATTGTTATTTTTAGCAAATTCATTTAATCGCCATCTCCACAATCCTTCACCACTTATAAAAGCTGCTTTGTTTTTATCTTCCTGAAAAAAGACCATTAAAGGTTGTTCGGTGGCTACATTTCCTATTTTTTGGTTAAATAATATATAGGCTTTTTCTTGAGGTAGGTAAGTCCCGAAAATACTTTCTATAGGAGGAAAATTAGGGACTTGTTTTAAGGTAGCTTCTGATAAATTAAATAACGGGAAATTTTCTGTTAATGCCGGAGTAGTGGTATTAGAGCGTTGATTCGATTGTAATACTTTTATGTGTGTCTGAAATTGATTAAAAGCATTAGTGTTGGATTGATTTCCTAAAATATAAAGTACAGATAGGTTTTTCTCGCTAATTTTTCTCAACCAAACAGGAGAATAAGTTGGGAATTGGTGGAGCACCACAAGGTTGTAAGGTTCAAAGTTGCCGTCAAAATCATCAAAATACGTAGTACTGACTTCATAATTTTCATTGGTTTCAATACTGGTCTTTAGTGCTTTTAAGTCTGGATGTGGCGCATGGGCTAAAAGTAAAATATGTTGTCTGCCATCTAATACATCAATATACACCTCTTTGCTGTTATTTTTTGTACTTACTTCGTTTGCTAAAGCAGAAAAAGAAATGGTATAATGTTGCACGCCTTTTTCTTTGGCTTCCAAGATAATGGTTTCTTCAATTAATTGATTGTTTTTGGTAATGTCGTAAGTTTTGATAAACACCACCTTGTTTTTATGAGAAACACTAAGGGTAGTTTTTTCTCCTTTACAAGATTGGGCAAGACCGAGAATTTCAATAGGAAATTTATTGTTTAGGAAAGTGATTTTGTTGGCAATGGCTTCTTTTAATACAATATCGGGCTGAATCGTAGTATCTCCCAACGCAATAGTATAAATTGGATAATTAGTATTTTCTGCAGAATAAACAGGATTAAAACCTTCGTTGTAAACACCATCAGAACTTAAAATTAACGCTCCGATATTTCTGTTGTAAAATTTTGTTTCAACTGCTTCAAACAATTCGGCAATGTTGGTGGTTTTTTCAGCAAAATCTATAGTACCTTCTTCTTTTACCTTCTCTCCAAAAGTGAAGGATTTCACTTCATAATCTTTCTCCAATTTTTCTTTTAGTGCATTTAATTCTTTAAGGTAGTTATTCGCATAAAAAGCGGAATCTTGATGAATAAGTAGTGAGTTGGAATTATCCTGAGCAAAAATGATGATAGGCTTTTCCGTTTTATTAAAAATGGTTTTAATAAATGGAGAAAGTAATAAAAAAGCAATGATGCTTACTGCTAAAAAACGAAAAATTAGCAAACTGTTTTTTAGCCACTTAGCTATAGCATCGAGTTTAGATTCTTTGTAATATAAAACACCCGCATAAATAGCTCCTAAAAGGAAACAAAAAAGAATCATCCAAATAGGATAGTCTGTTGTAATGTTTATAGCTGTTAGCACAAGTTTTAGTTTTTACTGATTCGTAAAATTAAGATTATTTTTCAGTAGTTAAACTTGAACAAAAACTTAGTGCGTTTATTTTTCATTAAGAGCTTTAAGTCTAATTTGAGTAAGTACTTTTTTAGTATAGAGTGGGAAATCTCCGTTCATCATCCAATGGTAATAGCCGGGCTCTTTTTCTAATACTTCTAAAACAGCTTTTCCTTTGTGTTTACCAAAATTAAACACTTCAACATTGTTTTTATCATAAACGATACGACCTAATAAATCAACATTATTGGTGGCTTTAGAGAATTCAGAAAGGAAAGCCACATTGTTTTCTAAGCTATCGTATTTTTCAACTTGAGCAAGAAGAATCTCCATAGTGGCAATAGTATCGGCTTCAGCACTATGGGCATCAACTAAATCTTTATCGCAATAGAATTTATAGGCAGCAGCTAATGTTCTTTGTTCCATTTTATGGAAAATGTTCTGAACATCAACTAGATTTCTTTTGGTAATGTCAAAGTCAACTTCAGCTCTTAAAAATTCTTCTGCCAACATAGGTATATCAAATTTATTGGAGTTGTAGCCTGCTAAATCACATCCTTCAATAAAGTTGGCTAATTCTTTAGCCATTTGTTTAAAAGTAGGTTCGTTTTTAACGTCATCATCACTAATTCCATGTATAGAAGTAGATTCTGTAGAGATAGGTATAGTAGGATTTACTCTTCTGGTTACGATGTCTTTATTTCCGTTAGGATGAACTTTAACAATAGAAATTTCTACAATTCTGTCGGAGGCAATATTTAATCCGGTTGTTTCTAAGTCAATAAAAGCAAGGGGCTTAGTAAGGTTTAATGGCATAATATTTTTTAATTTGTTTAAGGAGTTACAGTAAAATCTTTATTGATAAACTGTTCAAAATCACTTTTTCCTTTAACAAGTATATCTTCGCTTTTTGGAGCGAAACCGGGAGCATCAATCATAACATTATAACTTCCGGGTATTAATGTGATAACAAAGCTTCCATTTTTAGCATTTGGAGTGTAGTTTCCTATTTCTTCTTGAGTTCTATTGTCGGTAACAATTATAAAGGCATCAGTAATCACTTCTTCAGTTCCTTCTTTTACAATTTTAGACTTAATGATGGTTTGTCTCTCATCGTACTCATTAAATTTAACTTTATAGATGTCTAAATCACCATAAGAATCTTTTCTCCAGGTTGAAATATAGGCATGTCTTTTATCTTCTGTAAAAGAAATACAAACATTATCTTCAGGAGTGTTTAATGGAAAACCAATGTTTTCTGCTAAGGACCATTCGTTAGTTTCAGGATTCCAAGTAGATATAAAATAATCGAAACCTCCCATGCTGTTATGTCCTTTAGAGGAAAAGTATAGGGTAGAACCATCATAAAATAAGTTTGGAAAATCTTCATCATAAGGTGTATTGATATTTGGTCCTAAGTTTTGAGGTTCAGCCCATTCTCCTGTGGGTGATTTTCTGGTCATCCAAATATCTTTGCCGCCTAAGCCACCATCTCTTTTACTTGCAAAGAAAAGCGTATTTCCATCGGCAGAAATAGTAGCAGCACTCTCAAATTCTTTAGAGTTTACGTTCTCACCCATTACTTCAATTTTCCTAGGCCTTCCTTTTACAATTTTAGAGGTATAGATATCTCCATAATCTTTAATATGATCGAGGTAAACAAAAAGTAAGTCAGCATTGTAAGAAAGACCAACAACTTGCTCATCATAAGCAGAATTAACCATCATTCCGACACCTTTAGCTTTTACAAAATCACCGTTTTCAACTTCAGAATAAAATACATCGGAAGAATAATAACCATCAAACTCTCTCATCCCACCAACTACGCCTTTTCTTCGGGTAGTAAAATATATTGTTGATTCATCAGGAGTAACAAAAGGATAATAATCCGGATATTCAGAATTAATTAATTCTCCAACATTTTCAAAGCTAATATCAATGGGGCTAACAACTAATTTTTTTGCATTTTTCATCATTTCTAACTCTCTATCAACTTGATCTTGCAATGATCCTGCTCCTGATTTTTTATACTTTTCCATTGTTTCAATGGCCTCATCTAACTTCAGATTGTAATGATAAGCTTTAGCTAGGTAGAAATCTACATCGGGATCGGATTTTCTTTCAGAAGCGGATTCTAAATATTTAACGGCTTTAGATTTATCACTATTAATGTGTAAAACACAAAAACCTGCTTTAAATGGATATTCAGGGTTTTTAGGATCTTTTTCCATTAACTTTTGATAGACAACAAGAGCATCTATAAAGTTTCCATACTTAAAATGTTCAGCAGCTTCCTCAGGGTCAACACGCTGGGAAAAGCTTGTAAATACCAAGCTAGTGAATAATAGGGTTAATATGTATTTTAAGTTGTTCAATTTTTTTGGAAAGATACAAACTTAATACCAAATGTAAAAACTATTTTAATTCAATTATTACATATTGATAAGGTTCATATTTGGAAATATTTTCTGAGTCGTTTGCATAAGCAGGACCTTGAACTAAACTGCTGGTTTTATTAAATATAATTTTTGATTTATTAATTCCTTTAGCAGTAAGTGTGGCTAATAGTAACTTTTTTGTTTCGTTTAAACGAGCAGTTGCTAATACTTTGTTAGAAGAGTAGGTAGAAACAGGAACTGTTGATGCACTTGCTTCTATATTAATGTAAATTTTTTCATTTGTTTTAAGATGTTTAATAGCAGCATTAATTAAGGCTATAAATTCATTTTTAGTGGTGTTGAGGCTAGTATTTTTGTAGGTAAACAATTCTTTATAAGATTTTAAAACAGGTTTATTATTAATATCTTCGTTTGTATTATTAGTGTTATTTTCATTGTTAGTAGTTGTATCTTCATTGTTTTGAGCTAAAGCATCATCAATAATCAATAAAGTATCAGTAATATTAAGGTTTAATTCTTCTGAGCTAACGATTAAATATTGATACGTTTTTGTGTCAATTTTTTCTTGGTAAAGCTTCGTGTTGATATTGGATTTGTTAGCACCATCAGGTATGTTAAACGATATACTTTGTGTTTTGTAAGCGTCACTTTCTAAGGTCAATTTTGTTTCTCCTGCATTTTGTTGAGTAAGCGAATAGTTTCCATTTTCATCTATGTTTACAGCAACAGTTTCACCTGAGTTGGTTAATGATAATGTACCTTTATTAATAGGAGAGTTGTTGTTATCGGTTAAGTTACCTTCAACAATGAATTCTTGCTCGTTTTTTTTAGGAGCGTAACCATAAATGTCCATATCGCCAAAACCATGTTTACGAGAGGAAGCAAAAAAGCCTTCCGTTTCGCTTTGTGGGATAAAGAAAATATCATCAGCCGGAGAGTTATAAGGAATACCCAAGTTTTTTGGTTCAGACCATTCTCCATTAACTAACTCACATTTAAAAATATCAAAACCTCCTATGCCTTTATGTCCGCGAGAAGAGAAGTAAAGGGTTTTTCCATCTTCAGATAGGTAAGGAGAATCTTCGTCATATTTGGTGTTTATTTTATCTCCTAAATTAACTACATTGCTCCATTCACCTTGGTCGTTAAGAGTAGCTTTGTAAATATCTTTACCTCCAAAACCATCGCTTCTTAAAGCCACAAAAAATAATTGTTTATTGTCCGCAGAAATGCTAATGCTTGGTATGTTATAAATGCTTGAGTTAATAGATTTTTCTAGCTTTTTAAGTTCTGTCCAATTATTATCTTTTAGGTTAGATTGCCAAATTTTATCTTCTTTATAGAGGTATAAACGTTTTCCGTCAGAAGAATAGATAATACCGGCATTGTGTTTTTTAGAGTTATAATTTTCAGGTAAGTGCTTTAGAAGTTCATTTTTATCGGTAATTATTTCCCAGTTATTGTTATTTAGTTCGGCAGCATAAATATTTTCATAGGGTTTTGTATCGGGAGCAATTTTATTATCATCGGTTTTTCTTCTGGAAGTAAAAATTAATACATTTTCATTAGGTTTGAAAATAGGAGCGTATTCACCATATTCTGAATTAATCACATTTCCGAGGTTCGTAATCTCTACGCCTTCATTAATATTGGTTAAGAAAAATTCGCCATTTTGATTTCTTTCAATAAAATAATCGGTTTCTTTTACGAGGTTTCTTCCAGCAGTAGATTTTTCATTAATAAAAGGTTTAAAATTTTGAAAAGCTTCATACGATTTATCGTATTCATTATTATAATGATAAGCTCTTGCCAAATAATAATATAATTCAGGAATAGTATCTTTTGTACTATTTTTTAAAGCATTTTCAAAGTAAGGAATAGATTTGGTTCTTTGCTGAAGAGGAAAGAAGTAAGCAATTCCGGCTTCAAAATTATACACATCATTAGTCGGATTAATAGCAAGTAGCTTTTCATACTTTGCTTGAGCTAATTCAAATTTTTCAGCATCTAAGTATTTTCTGGCTTGCTTTAATGTTCTTTTTTCAGATTGAGCAAAAGTATAACTACCAATAAAAAATAATAGAGTAAAAACTAAAGTGATATGAGGGAAAAAGGTTCTATTATTTTTCATTATATATTAATGATTATTTAATTTTTATAATTACAAATTGATATTGCTCATACATTTTCTTGTTAGCAAAATCTCCATTATAATTAGGGCCTTGTACACCTGTGGTTACATTGTTGACAATAATATTCTCTTTGGCAATACCTTTGCTTATCAATGAATTAACAACAACTTCTTGTGCCGCTATTGCTCTTTTGTAAGCTAATTTTGCGTTAGAACCATGGGTTTTTGTAGGTACCTTAGAGGCACTTGATTCAATATCAATAGTTACTTTGCCATTAGATTTTGCGTGAGCTACTGCTTTATTAATCATATCAATATACTTAGCATTAGCAGTATTTACTTTAGAAACATTGTAGTTAAAAAACTCTTGATAGTGAGCAACAGCATCTTTAACTTCTGTTGGAGTAGGAGTGAAGTCGTTGTTATTACCTTGTTTTTTCAATTCAGCAATTTGATTTTTTAAAGTATTTACTTCTTTTTGAAGTTCTTTAACTTTTTCGCTGTCATCACCTGTTGTTGTATTAGTTGTGGTAGGTTTTTTAGCTAATTGATTTTCTAAATCTTTAATTTGTTTCTTTAAGTTTTTGACTTCATTTTTCAAGGCAACAACATCTTCTTTATTATCTGTTTTAGTATCAGTCTTAGTGTCTGTTTTAATATCATTTTTAGTATCTGTATTTTGTACATCACCAAAAACAACATCTTTTAAATCAATACCTCTGTTAATTTCGTTGTAAGCAGAAATTGGTGGGATATAAATATCTTCTTCCATGGTGTAGCTTTCGGCAGCATATTCAATATGGTAATCGCCTCCCGGGTTTAAGATAATACTGAATTTACCATCTTTTTTTCTAGGAACATATCTACCAACTAAATCTCCTGTTTCGTTATCAGTAACAATAATAATAGCACTTTCGGGAGTTTCATCAAAACCTGCTACTTTTAGAAAACCTGTTAATAAGGTAAGTGGTTTTTCTTGAGCATCAACAAGCGTAATCACATAAATATCTTTCTCTCCAAGACCTTCTTGTTTGAATGAAGAATAATAGGCTCTTTTTCCATCTGTAGAAGTAACAAAAAACACATCATCATCAGTAGAGTTTACAGGATATCCCATGTTCTTAGGTGTTCCCCAGTTTCCTGTTTCATCTAATTCTGAATAAAAAATATCAAAACCTCCCATGCTACTGTGCCCTTTTGAAGAAAAATAAATTGTTTTTCCGTCAGGGTGTAAGAAAATACCATCTTCGTCATAAGGAGTGTTTAATATATTTCCTGCATTTTGAGCTAACCCCCAATCACCCGTAGGTAATTTTTTACAGAAATAAATATCCTGTCCGCCTAATCCGCCTTTCTTTCTATCGCTGATAAAGTACAACACATTTCCATCAGGAGTAATGTGGGCATGAGATTCTTTGTATTCTGTATTGATATCGGAACCTAATTTTACTAATTCTCCCCATTGGTCATTTTCGTTTTTCGTTGTGGTATAGATATTTCCATCACCGTCATCATCACGATAAACAAAAAGTGTTTGTCCATCAGCAGAAATATTTACAGTAGCTAAATGTCCGTCAGTATTAATAGTTAGTAATTCAGGGGCTGTCCAAACGCCATCATAACTATGAGAAACATAAATGTCTTCAAAATGTTTACCATCAAAATCATCAGTGATGTAATAGTTAGAACTGTCAGGTCTTAACCTTCTAGAAGTAAAATAGATGCTTGATTCGTCAATAGAAATTACAGGACTGTAATCTGCATATTCAGAATTGATTTCGGAACCAATATTTTTAAGAAGAATATTTACCGGATTAGCAACAGCTTCTTTGGCAAATTGAGCTTGAGTTAAATAACGATCTATTTCGTTAAATAGATAATGTTTTTTAGTGATTTTACCCTTAAATGTATTGTAGTTCATTATTGCTGCATCAAACTCATAATTTAAGTGATAAGCTCTGGCAACATAGAATAAAGCTTCTAATGGAGCGCTTTTTTCTGAGTGAGAAAAAGGGTCGTAATTAGATGTAGTATTTTGAGAAGCTTTAATTAAATAGTCTAATGCTTTTGCTTTTTCGTTTGCTGAATTCATATAACAAATACCAATTTTATAGTTGATATTAAAATTATCAGGATCTTCAATACTTAATTTTAACCAAATAGGAAGGGCAACATTGTAAGAGCTTTCTTCCATAAGGGTGTTAGCTTCTAGAAATTTTTGTCTGAAATTGTCTTGGGCAAAGCTGAGTGTTGCTATGCAAATTAGAACAGATAATAAAGCTATTTTTTTCATATGTATATTATATATCTTGGTAAGATTGTAGTATGTAATTTTATTTGTAAATATAATGAATTGTCTATGGTTTAGTTATATAAATAAGTTACTTAAAGTAGAAAAATGTATTAGACATAGTGCAAATATATTTTATTTGTTTAAACATACAAAATATATAACTGTTTAAATTATTGATAATAACAGAATTAATATAAACTTCTGTTCACATCAAATTGTTCTAAATAATCAGCAACACGTCTTACAAATTTACCACCTAAAGCACCATCAACTACTCTATGATCGTATGCGTGCGATAAAAACATTTTGTGTCTTATTGCAATTGCATCTCCATTAGGAGTTTCAATAACTGCTGGTTTCTTTTGTATTGCTCCAACTGCCATAATTGCAACTTGTGGCTGACTGATAATAGGTGTACCCATTACGTTGCCAAAAGAACCAACATTGGTTAATGTATACGTTCCGCCTGAAATTTCATCTGGCTTAAGTTGGTTGTTTCTAGCTCTGTTAGCTAAATCATTTACCGCTTTTGTTAATCCTACTAAGTTATATCTATCTGCATCTTTAATAACAGGAACAATTAAGTTTCCTGAAGGAAGTGCTGCTGCCATTCCGATATTAATGTGTTTTCTTTTGATAATATTTTCGCCATCAACACTAATATTAATATCTGGAAAATCTTTTATAGCTTTTACAATGGCTTCGATAAAAATAGGAGTGAAGGTAATTTTTTCATTCTCTTTTTTCTCAAATTCATTCTTCACTTTATTTCTCCACATTACGATATTGGTAACGTCTGCTTCAACATAAGAAGTAACGTGAGGTGAAGTATGCTTAGACTCAACCATGTGGTGAGCAATAATCTTTCTCATTCTGTCCATTTCTACAATCTCATCGCCTTCCATGAGCATTACTGGTTTTTTAGCAGGTGCAGGAGTAGATGTTGTAGGAGGAGTTTGTTTTGGTGTTTCAGCACCGTTTGTTGCTTTTGTAGGTTCAGCTTTAACAGCTGCTGCTGTTTGTTGTCCTCTGTTAGGAATATAATTTAAAATATCGGTTTTAGTAACTCTACCGCCATTGCCTGTTCCTTCAATTTGTTCTAATTCATTGAGAGCAATTCCTTCGGTTTCAGCAATACTTCTAACTAATGGAGAGTAAAATCTTCCTGAATCAGAAGTTTTTCCAATTTTTTCTGATGTAGAATTTACAGGTGCAGAAGCTACCGGAGCTGCAACTGCTGGTTCAGCTGTTTTTGTTTCGGGTGCTGCCGCAGGAGTTGGAGCAGCAGCTTCTCCTTCGCTACCAATAATGGCTATTGCCTGACCAACCTGAACTACATCACCTTCATTAAAAAGTTTTTTTATCAATACACCTTCTGTGGTTGAAGGAACTTCTGAATCTACTTTGTCTGTTGCAATTTCAACAACCGCTTCATCCAATTCTATGGTGTCACCTTCTTCTTTTAACCAATTTGTAATGGTTGCTTCTGCAACACTTTCGCCCATTTTAGGCATAATCAATTCAACTTGAGCCATTTTTATTAACTGTTTAAATTTAATGAAGCACAAATGTAGCGTAAAATTTCTATTTTTTTAAGCTAAATTTTAAGTATTTTGGCTCTAAACTTTTGCACAATTTGTTAGTTTCAGTAGTATGAAAATTTTTATTTTTTCAATATTTTTTTTATTTGCTTCATTTTCAGTTGCTCAAAATGATAAAGTAAGCATTAAGGAAGTGAGTTGTCCTGAAAAGTGGTGGGCAGTTATGCATCCTTTTGCATTAAAAAAAGCAAAAAAAGTAACCATAGAAACTAAAAAAATAGTGAATCAATTAAAAAAAGACACTATTTTGAAAGGTAACGGAAATGGAGGACAAATTGATGCGTTTAGACATGCTTATTGGATGGCACGTTTAACACAAGAAATTGGACGCAGAAGAGCTAAAAGATTAGGAAATGCCCATGAGAAAGGCAATTATAAAGCCTTTAAAAAAGGGGAATATGAAGATGGTACTGTCCCAGATAAAATTAGTTCCGATATGGATTTTTTTAATAATGAGGTAGGAATTGAAATTGGTAAAAACACCTCAGTAGAGGCAACTAAAGTAGCTGTAATAAATGCTGTTTTGAATGGAGAATGTAAGATTATAAAGATGAACAAACGAGGCGAATTTTTAACTTGTGAAGGAAAAATTATTCCAAAAGAAACCTTAATTGGAAAATGGGAAAATAACAAATGTTTGGTTAGTTCTAAATTGTAGCTTATTGTTAGGTTGTGTTTACAGATAAAAAATTATAATAAAATAATTTTGTTTCTTCCCAATTCTACAACTCCTTCGGTTTCTAGTTGTTTTAATAACCTAGAAATCACAACTCGTGCTGTACCTAATTCGTTTGCCATTTGTTCGTGGGTAATAGAAATAATATTGCTTTTTGATAAAGCCACTTTATTTTCGAGGTAGTTCAACAAACGCTCGTCCATTTTCTTAAATGCAATTTCATTTACTACATCCAACAGTTCTTCAAATCGTTTGTGATAAAGTCTGAACATGTAATCTAGCCATTCCGGGTATTCTCTCATTAATTCGCTCAACTTTTCAGTTGGAATAAAAAGTATCTCGGTATTTTCCTCTGCAATAGCTTTAATTTTACTGGTGTCTTGATGTAAACCGCCTAAAAAAGACATGATACAACTCTCTCCGGATTTAATGTAATACAACAAGATTTCTCTACCATCATCATCTGTTCGCATTACTTTTATGCTTCCTGTAATCACAATGGGGATAGATTTTATATAACTGTGATCGTTTATGATCACTTCCCCTTCCTTAAAAATTTTAGAAAAACCAATTTCAGATAGTTTTTCATACATCTTTGAGGTAGTTTTCATTGAGATATTGTTAGATAATTCCATGAGGTTAATTTTCTATTTTAATATCGTTATTATTAGGTTTTTCTCTACGAACAATGTTTATCTTAACGCCAATTGAAAAAGAGAAATAGGATAATGGCATACTAAACTTTCTTGCCTTTCTTGGCTTGTTCATGTCGCGTTTTTCTTCATAACCATTTCCATTGTTTTCATACATAATAGAAATTTCATCATGATATTCAGTATTTGTATAATATTCATCTAAAGTTGAAAGAGAATCTTTTTTATTAATGGTATAACTTGTAATTTCTCCAGTATTTGGAGAAAAATTTAAGTGAGCGTAAGCGAACTCACCAAACACAGAAAATACATCATTAATTTTGTTAATGATACCAATTTTAGTAGTAAAACCAATAGTAGGAGAGCCTTTGTACTCTGCATCAATAACGGTATTTCCATTTATAAAAAAGCTTGAAAATTCAAAGTTTTCTTTTATTGTAATAAAGTTAATAGAAAGTCCAGCGGCTAAATATGGCGTCCAGTCTTTTTCTGTTGCTGAAAAAACTAGTGTTGGTGTAAATGACATAACATTAGCTTTTAATGTTGTTGTATATGTTTCATCTCCATTATAATAGTGAAAAGTCTCATTAAGCGTGGTTGGTTTTCCACTTAGATAAGAAAAAGTATATTCTGAACTTATATTTTCATTGTGTTTAAAACCAATAGCAAAACTGCCCATATAACCTTTCCCTAAAGAAGTTCTTATATTAGTGAATTCCTCCACAACTGTATTTGTGGCTGCAGAATATCGTAGAGAATAATCATAACCAAATACTTGGTCTTTCATTCCAATATTGTATGATGGGTTTAATTTAAAATAGACTTTTTGAGCGTAAGCTCCTGAAGTTATTAATGCTAATAATAACAAAAAAGGTAGTTTTCTTTTCATATGTGTATTTTTATTTTATTGTGTTAGTGCATATTGAATAATATTAGCACCCATTTGCAGTGCTTTTAATCTGTTTTCTTCTGAATTGTTATGAATTACAGCATCTTCCCAACCATCACCTAAATCGCATTCAACATCATAAAAGCAAACTAATCTACCTTCGTAAATTAATCCAAGACCTTTTGCAGGCTTGTTGTCATGCTCGTGAATTTTTGGAAGTCCATTAAAATTATATTTTTGATGGTAAATAGGGTGGTTGTAAGGTAATTCTACTAATTCCAATTCCGGAAAAACCTTTTTTAATTGAGATCGGATAAATTGATCTAAGCCATAATTGTCTGAAATATGTAAAAATCCACCACCAATAAGATAGTTTCTAATGTTTTGGGCTTCATCATTAGAAAAAATAATATTTCCATGTCCGGTAAGGTGTACAAAAGGGTAGTTGAAAATTTCTTTACTACCCACTTCAACAATGGCTTGCTCAGGATTGATGTTGGTTTTTAAATTTTTGTTGCAAAATTTTACCAAATTTGGTAGTGAGGTTTCCAAGTTAGCGTACCAATCGCCACCACCATTGTATTTTGCCAAAGCAATTTGGTAAGAGTAAGGTTGTGTTTTTCCAGAAAAAGAAAAAATAGCTGCCAATACAAATAGGATATAAAAACGCATTTTATTCATTCAGTAATTTTATTGTGGTACAAGCATAAACTCCTGCAGTTTCTGTTCGGAGTCTATTTTTACCCAAACTTATAGGGATAAAATTATGTTTTTTTATGGCAATTTCAACTTCTTCTAAACTAAAATCTCCTTCGGGACCAATTAAAACGACAACATCTTTACCCAAGGTATAAAGTTCCTTTAGGTGTTGTTGGTTTTCTTTAAAACAATGAGCGATAAATTTTTGTTCAGCATTACATTGATTCAGAAAATCTTTTAGTTTAACTGTTTCATTAATTTGAGGTAAATAAGTTCTACCAGATTGTTTCATGGCGGCAATAGCGGTTTTTAGCAAACGTTCTTGTTTTACTACTTTCCGCTCGGAATTAGAGCAGATAATTGGCGTGATTTCATTGATGCCAATTTCTGTGGTCTTTTCAATGAACCATTCTAGTCTGTCGTTGTTTTTGGTGGGAGCAATTGCAATATGAATATTGGGTTGTTCCTTTTCTTCTTTTGTATAATGAATAACATTAACAGTACATTGTTTGCCAACGGAAGTAAGCTCACATTGAAAAACCAAGCCTTTACCATTAAGTAGTATTATTTCGTTGCCAACAGCTAATCTTAATACACGCGAAATATGCTTTGATTCAGTTTCATCTAACGTAAAAGAAACTTGCTGCTCATCAATATCAGGACAGTAGAAGTAGTTCAAGGCTCGTGATGTTTAAACTCGCAACTAGTTATTCCCTAAAATTATTGGCAAACCGTCTTTGCCACTTCCTACAACTACAACTTTTGCATTAGGAGATTTTGCTAATTCTAAGGTAGCTTCAATACCTTTTTCTGTAAGAATTTTATCTGTTAATGAAGCACTTAAAATTTCATTAGCTTTTGCCTTACCTTCAGCATCAATTCGTTGACGTTCGGCTTCTTTTTTGGCTTTTTCTAATTTAAACTCGTATTCCAACGATTCTTGCTCTTGCTTCAATTTGTTTTCAATAGCAGCTTTAATAGTTGGAGGTAACATAATGTCTCTAACTAATACTTCATTTAATTGAATATGTTGTTTATCCAATACTTTTTTAGTTTCGATGTTGATTTCTTCCTGAATAATATCTCTTTTAGAAGAATAAATTTCTTCAGGCGTATATCTACCAATTACACTTCTTGTTGCAGAACGTATAGCAGGACGAACTACTCTTTCTACATAGTCAATTCCTTTTTCTTGGTATAATAAAGGTAGTTTAACAAAATCAGGTTGATGCCACACAGAAACATCTACAGAGATTTCTAACCCGTTAGAAGATAATACAGCCATTTTTTCCATTACCTGTTGCTGACGAACCTCCATGGTTATCATTTTGTTCCAAGGAGCTATTAGATGGAACCCCTCAGTATATGTTCTGTCTTTTTCAACTCCTTCTCCAAAAGTTTTGAAAAGCACACCAGCTTCACCTGCTCCAATTGTTACAGAGCTTTTCCATAAAGCTACAATTACAATAATTCCTATTACTACGCTTAAAATTATTTTTTTACCATTTGCCGGAAATTCGGGCATATCCATTTGTTGATATTCACTCATTTTTTTTTGTTTAATTTATAATTTATGCAAACTTACTATTATTTTGTAAGAATATTGGTTGATAGTACTTTGTTCTTGGTTTTATTAAAAGATGCTAAGTTTTTTCACAAATTCCAATTTAAACACAGCGACTAATAGAAAGTAGAGTAATTCTTTTGTCACTAAAAACCGATAAAAGCGACATTATTTCAGGTTAACAGCTTGTTGTTAAGCCAAATTTTCAGGTTTTCTATGCGTTTTTGTAGTTGGAGTTGATTTTGATGCCCCAATTGTAAATTTAAAAAACCTTATTAATACAAGTAATTATGAACTTTAATAATTTTACCATCAAATCGCAAGAAGCCATTCAACAAGCTCAGCAAATTGCTACAGGTTTAGGGCAACAGGCTATAGAAACAGGACATATCCTAAAAGGAATTTTAGAAGTGGACGAGAATGTTGCTCCTTTTATTCTGAGTAAATTGGGCATTAATACCAATGCATTCAAACAGACTTTAGATAAAATTGTAGAATCTTACCCAAAAGTTTCCGGAGGAAATCAATATTTATCGCAAAATGCAAATAAAGCATTGCAAAAAGCTACCGCTTATTTAAAAGAATTTAAAGATGAATATGTAACCATAGAACACTTGTTATTGGCGTTGTTGGATGCTGGAGATACTGTTGCTCAATTTATGAAAGACAACGGCATTAAAGAAAAAGAAATGAAAGCAGCTATTCAGGAGTTGAGAAAAGGTGAAAAGGTTACTTCTCAAAGTCAGGAAGAGCAATATAATTCATTGAAAAAATATGCTAAAAACTTAAATGAATTAGCTAAAGAAAACAAGTTAGACCCGGTTATTGGTAGAGACGAAGAGATTAGAAGAGTGCTTCAAATATTATCGAGAAGAACTAAGAATAATCCTATTTTAGTTGGAGAGCCAGGAGTTGGTAAAACCGCTATTGCAGAAGGATTGGCACACAGAATAATTTCGGGAGATGTTCCTGAAAATCTGAAAAACAAGCAAATTTTTGCTTTAGATATGGGAGCATTAATAGCTGGAGCAAAATATAAAGGAGAATTTGAAGAACGTTTAAAAGCTGTAGTAAAAGAAGTAATTGGTGCAGAAGGTGATATCGTATTATTTATTGATGAAATCCATACCTTAGTGGGAGCTGGAGGAGGAGAGGGAGCAATGGATGCTGCCAATATTTTAAAACCTGCTTTGGCAAGAGGCGAATTAAAAGCGATTGGAGCAACCACCTTAAATGAATATCAAAAATATTTTGAGAAAGATAAAGCGTTGGAAAGACGTTTTCAAAAAGTGATGATAGACGAACCAACTACAGAGGATGCTATTTCTATTTTGAGAGGGATTAAAGAAAAATACGAAAATCACCATAAAGTGCAGATCAAAGATGCAGCCATTATTTCGGCTGTAGAGCTTTCTCAACGTTATATTACTGATAGATTTTTGCCCGACAAAGCCATTGATTTAATTGATGAAGCGGCTTCAAAATTGCGTATGGAAATTAATTCTAAGCCGGAAGTATTGGATGAGATTGAACGTAAAATTATGCAGCTAGAAATTGAGCGTGAAGCTATTAAAAGAGAAAAAGATGACAAGAAATTGGCTAAAATACAAGAGGAATTAGCGAATTTGAATGAAGAAAAAAATAGTTTAAATGCGAAATGGATAGCAGAAAAAGAAGTAGTGGAAGGCATTCAAAAAGCTAAAGAAGAATTAGAAAATTTAAAATACGAAGCCGAACAAGCAGAAAGAAGCGGTGATTACGGAAAAGTAGCCGAAATACGTTACGGAAAAACCAAAGAAGCGGAAGAAAGATTGGAAGCTTTTAAAGCAGATTTAGCTGAGATGCAATCAGGCTCAAAAATGATTAAGGAAGAAGTGACGGTGGAAGAAATTGCAGAGGTAGTTTCTAAATGGACTGGTATTCCGGTAACTAAAATGCTAGAAACAGAGAGAGAAAAATTACTTCGTTTGGAAGATGAATTACATAATAGAGTAGTTGGTCAGGAAGAGGCAATTACAGCTGTTGCTGATGCCGTAAGAAGAAGTAGAGCTGGTTTACAAGATGAAAAAAGACCTATAGGTTCTTTCATTTTCTTAGGAACAACAGGTGTCGGAAAAACAGAGTTGGCAAAAGCATTGAGCGAATTTTTATTCAATGATGAAAATGCTATGACCCGAATAGATATGAGTGAATACCAAGAGAAACATTCCGTTTCGAGATTGATTGGTGCTCCTCCGGGATATGTGGGTTATGATGAAGGTGGTCAGCTTACAGAAGCGGTTAGAAGAAAACCTTACTCAGTAATTTTGTTAGACGAGATTGAAAAAGCTCATCCTGATGTGTATAATATTTTATTACAGGTGTTAGATGATGGAAGATTGACCGATAACAAAGGTAGAGTGGTGAATTTTAAAAATACCATTATCATCATGACTTCTAACTTAGGTTCACACATTATACAAGAAAGTTTTGAAAACATGGGAAAAATAGACCGAGAAAGTGTGATAGAAAAAACCAAGTTAGAAGTGATGGGTTTACTTAGAAAAACTATTAGACCAGAGTTGTTAAACAGAATTGATGAAACGATTATGTTTACTCCGCTAAGCGAAGAAGATATTTATCAAGTGGTAAAATTGCAGTTGGATATATTGGCTAAAATGGTTGCTAAAAATGACATAAAACTTACAGCTACAGATGAAGCAATACATAAAATAGCACTATTGGGGTATGATCCTCAATTTGGAGCACGACCTGTAAAAAGAGTGATACAGAAAAATGTATTGAACGAACTTTCTAAAGAAATTTTAGCAGGAAAAGTAACTCCGGCATCAGAAATAGTGCTTGATGAATTTGATGGGAAGTTTGTATTTAGAAACAAAATAGAAGGAAAAGATAAGTGAGTTCATTAATGTTTAGTATTTAAAAATCCTGATTGGTTAATAACCTTTCAGGATTTTTTTTTATGATTTATTTTGTCTTTTGTTCAAAGTGATTAATTTTAGCCAATATTTAAAAATTATTTCATGGAGAAAAGTAACCCTATTTTAAGACATCTTTTAGCAGTATTAATTTTATTTGTGGTAGCAGCGGCTTATTTCTATCCGGAATTACAAGGAAAGAAAATTTTAAGTCATGACCAAGTGAGTGCGGCTGCATCAGGAGCTCAATATAGAGATTACAAAGAAAAAGGAGAAACGATTTTATGGAGTTCACGAATTTTTTCTGGAATGCCGTTATTTCAGGTGGCATACAAAACAGATGCTAATTTATTAAATACTGCATTAATACCAGCAAAGTTTCTACCTAAGAGTATGTGGTTATGGTTTTATTTATTGTTAGGTTTTTATATAGCACTTGCTATTCTTGGTTATGATCTGAAAATGAGTGTGCTGGGGGCTGTAGCTTTTGGGTTATTCACTTGGTTGTTTTTATCTATAGAAGCAGGTCACTCTAGTAAAATGACAACACTTGCATTTGTACCACCATTAATAGCATCAATATTAATAACATACAGAGGTAGATGGCTTATTGGTGGAGCATTGGCTGGTTTATTTACAGGCTTAGCAATTATGGCAAATCACCCTCAAATTGTGTATTATGCCTTTTTTATGATAATGGCTATAGTTATCGTAATGTTTGTTCAGGCAATAAAAAATAAAACGTTGCCTGTATTTTTTAAACGTTCATTTATTTTATTAGTTTTTGGAATAATCGGAGTGTTAGCCAATACTGCAGCTTTATGGACAACTTTTGATTATAGTAAAGAAACTATTAGAGGTGGAAAATCTGAATTAACTAAAGAGGATGTAAAACAAGGAACAGGTTTGGATTTAGATTATGCCATGCAGTGGAGTTATGGTAAAGTAGAAACCATTAATTTACTAATACCTGGAGCTTTTGCAGGAGGAGCTTCCTTAGATGAAAATTCGGCTACTTACGAAATGTTGGTGGAAAAAGGTGTGCCGAAAAAACAAGCGTTAGATTATGTTAAAGGATTGCCACTGTACTATGGCGACCAACCATTTACCACAGGTCCTTCTTATATGGGAGCTGCAATTATCTTTTTATTTTTATTGTTGTTTTTCATTTCTTCTGATAGGTTGAGGTGGGTGTATTTAGCGGTTGTCGTAATGGCTATCGTATTTTCTTGGGGAAAAAACTTCTTGATTGTAAATGAGTTTTTCTTCAATAATTTTCCATTATACAATAAATTTAGAACGCCATCTATGTGGCTTTCTATAGCAATGATAGCGGTTGTGTTGGGAGCAATAACTGCTTTAAATATTATAATAAACAAAAAAGCAAGCACCGAAAAAATTAAAAAAGGTTTAATGTATTCTGGAGCTGTTTTAGGAGGGGTGTCTTTATTTACTTGGTTGTTTGGAGGTTCTTTTTCAGATTTTGAAGGAGCTTATGATGGACAAATTGCAGAATCTGGTATTGATATAAATGTACTTATTGAAGATAGAATTGCCTTACTTAAGTCTGATGCGTTAAGAACCCTTGTAATTATTGCCTTAACTTTTGGTTTATTATGGCTGTTTGTTACTGAAAAGCTAAAAGATTCAAAAGTGGTTTTTGGAATTTTAGCAGTAATTATTGTTGGAGATATGTGGATGGTTGGAAAAAGATATTTGAATGATAGCGACTTTACCAAAGCAACTTCATTTGAAAAATCGATTAAACCAACACAAGCTGACTTACAAATACAAAATGACCCGGCTTACTTTAGAGTTTTTAATACAACGGTAAGTTCTTTTAATGATGTAAAAACTTCTTACTTTCACAATAGTGTTGGGGGATATAGTGCGGTAAAACTTATTCGTTATCAAGATATAATTGAAAACCAGTTGGCTAAAAACAATATGAATGTATTTAATATGCTAAATACAAAGTATTTTATTGTTGGTCAGCCCGGACAAGAAATGGCGAGAACCAATCCTGATGCATGCGGACCAGCTTGGTTTATAGACAATATTAAATGGGTAAAAAATGCAGATGAAGAGATGGCGGCTTTAATTGATTTTTTACCAAAAGCTACAGTAGTTGTTGATGAACGGTTTAAAGATTACTTAAAAGATTTCACACCTAATAATTCAGCTCAAAATTCTGTAAAACTAACTTCTTTTCATCCGGATAATATGGTGTATGAAGCTACTGCAAACACTACTAATTTGGCTGTTTTCTCTGAAATTTGGTACAAAGGAAATGAAGATTGGAAAGCTTATATTGATGGAAAAGAAGTTGAATTTATTCGTGTAAATTATTTATTGAGAGGGTTGTTAATTCCTGAAGGAACACACAAAGTTGAATTCAAGTTTTACCCTAAAACACATTATACAGGAAGCTATATTACTTTTATATTTTCATTAATTTGTATAGTAGGCTTTTTGGTAGTAGTTGTTTTATCAAAAATGGGTAAAAAATTACCTGGAATGGAAGAAGAAGGGGATAAAGCAATAGAAAATTAAAAAACCGTTAACAAATATAAAAGATGATGAAAAAAATAATCCTAATATCCTTTGCTGCTTTAAGTTTAATGCTAAAAGCACAATCGGTACATATTACCAATACTTTATCTGAGAAATTAGCGGTTGCGGATAATAATAGTGTTTTAAAAGTTAATTTAATTTTTAAAAATCAAGTAGATTTTCAGCAAATAAATCAGCAGTTTAAGGAAAACAATATTCCTTTGGATGTTAGGGCTAAAAAAGTAATGAAAACCGCTATGCAGTTGGCAGAAAATGAACAAAGTCAAATAGTAAATCTTTTAAATCAAAATGCAAGTAAAGTAAAATCTATTAAGCAGTTTTGGTTAATTAATATGATGACTGTTGAATTGGAGAAATCCTTGCTAATGCAACTTTTAAATCATTCATTAATTGAATATGTGGAAGAGTATGATTATTTTCATTCTAAACCAATAGAAGTAGAAAAAGGTACGGAAACACAAAAATCTATTAATGGTAATGAACCTGGGTTGTCAGCTATTAATGCTCCTGCATTATGGGCAATGGGTTACACAGGTAAGGCAAGAAAGTTTTATAGCATAGATACAGGAGTTTGGCCAAATCATCCTGCTATTAGCGATGCTTGGCTTGGAAATTATCAACCTATCAATCAGGCGTGGTATGCTGTAGATGCGCCAACACCAGTGGATAAGTCTAGTAGTCACGGAACGCATACAACAGGAACAGTTTTGGGATTAGAGCAAGCAACAAATGATACTATTGGTGTTGCTTTTAATGCTTATTTTATGGCAGCAGATCCTATTGTAGATAATATTGCATTAATCAAACCACTCCCTGATTATATTGATGTTTTTGAGTTTGCTTTTAATCCGGATGGAGATACGTCTACTACACATGATATGCCTGATGCCATAAACAATTCTTGGGGAATTGATACGCATGATGATACTACAATATGTGCAGGTTATGTAACCCAAATGTTTGATGCCATTGAGGCAGCAGGAATTGCTAATGTATTCTCAGCGGGAAATGAAGGACCGGGAGCTACTACCATTGGTCAACCGCAATATGTAACTACAGGTTTGGTAAACACATTTACAGTTGGAGCTGTAAACGGAGCAAATGCTTCATTTCCTATAGCTAATTTTTCTAGTAGAGGACCATCTCCATGTCCGAACTTATCGGGTTCACTTTTAATAAAACCTGAAGTTGTAGCTCCGGGAATGAATGTACGTTCTTGTATAGATCAAAATAATTATGCAAATTATAATGGAACATCAATGGCAGGACCACATGCCACAGGTGCTGTTTTATTACTTAAAGAAGCCTTCCCTAATGTTAGTGGAGAAGATATTTTGTTAGCCTTATATTATTCTGCAATTGATTTGGGAGATATAGGAGAAGATAATACTTACGGAATGGGAATGATAGATGTTTTGGGAGCTTATAATTATTTGGCTCAAACATATACACCAACTCCTCCTAATAGTATTCCTTATGATTTAATGATTACTGAAATTCTAAGTCCAACGAACAACATTCAATGTCAGCAAGATTTTAATCCAATTGTAGTAGTTAAAAATACAGGTGATAGTACTATTTCTGAGGTTTATTTTTCGTATCATTTAAATAATGAAGCACTTCATTATGATACGCTTACACGAACTTTAGCATCAGGAGATACTGCCCATGTTAATTTACCAACTATAACTGCCCAAGCTTTAGGAAATTATGAATTACTTATAAAAGCGTCTTTAGATAGTAGTATTAATGAGATTGATTTTATAAATAACCAAAGAGCGGTGAGGTTTAACATTAGAGAAACAGTATCCATTTTGCCTTTCTACGAAAATTTTGAAAATACACAGTTAGATAGTTCTAATTGGTTTATAGAAAACCCCGATGTAAAAACTACATGGGATACACTAGCAACTATGGGGCTGACGAATAGTAATTATTCAGCATATATTAATTTGTATGATTATGCTCCTCGTCAGAGTCAGAAAGATGCGATAATTACGCCTAAAATTAAATTACCTAATAGAGATTCATTATTCATTAAATTTGATGTTGCTTATCAAATGAGGTTGTCTGTTATTGCAGATACCTTGGTGGTCTATGTTTCTGATGATTGTGGAGCAACATATACTCAGGTGTACAAAAAAGGAGGAACAGACTTACAAACAAAAGATACCTTAACCAACAATTTTGTACCTCAATATGCTTCTCATTGGAGAACTGACTACATAGACATTGCTGCTTATGGAGGAAGTGATATTTTAGTTAAGTTTGAAAGTATTAATAGACAAGGAAACAATTTGTTTTTGGATAATATATGGGTGTATCAAGGGGTAGAGCCGGTTACTATTCAGGAAAATAATATGCTTACTGATGTGAAAGTTTATCCCAACCCTACTAATGGTTTAGTAACTTTAGAAATGGGTGAAAATAACCTGAATAATGCTTCTTATCAGTTGATAGATATGTTGGGAAAACAACTAAAGTCTCAACAAATAGTACAATCTAAAATGAATATTAATATTAGTGAGTTAAAACAAGGTATTTACTTTTTAAATGTAACTAATAATAATGGACGACAAGTATTGAAACTTATTAAAAACTAAGGGAAAAGATGAGGTTGAAAAAATGGACATATCTACTGTTTGCAATATTTATGGTTGTTTCTGTTGATGCTTGTGCACAGAAAGGTTCTAAACAAGTAAAGCAACGTGAGAAAATGTTGGAAAAACAAAAAGAGGAGAAAGAGAAAGCTCAAGAGAAATCTATAGAAGAAGGCAAGAAGAGACACATGAATATTCAGACTAAGGCAACCAAAAAAAGAATGAAAAAAACAGCTAAAAAAGCTGCTAAAGCAAGAGGAGAGAAGAAAGGTTTCTTTTTATTCAGGATATTTAAGAAGAATTAGACAATAAAAATCCTAGGGGGCAAAATAAAGAATTTTAGTTTTTGATTTTCACGACATTCTTTATCTTCCACTTAAATCAAAACGATAAATCATTCTGAAATTAAAAACTAAACCGTCTTTAAAATCTGGGTTGAGTTGCTCTCTGTCATCACCAAATCGGAAAGCAGAAACGCCAACGTCAACTTTTTCATCTTCGGGATAAGCCCTAAAACTTCTACCAATAGAATGTCCCACTTTTGCTTGTAACAAAATATTTTTAGTTAGTTTATATTGCACATAACCAAAAAGTTCGTTGTTTTTCTTTACCACGTAACTATCGTACTCTCCCAAATAATAGCTTCTTACAAAAGCACTAAAAGTTGCTCCAGCACTTATTTTGTTATTGATACTATAATTAATATCTGCCCAAATTGGTAAGGTAAAGTTAATTTCCCATTTTTCAGTTTTGCGATAAATCCCTAATAATGGAACGAAAAAAGGACCAAACAATTCTTGGTTGTAATACAACCCGAGGCTATAACTCTTTTTAGCAGAATAGCTACGTTTAAGCAAACCTAACAAGCCCAGCTGAAAATGATTCTTATTAACGTCTTTAAGGTCGGAACTGATTTTAGGTAATAACAAATATGTTCCCGACCATTTTTCACTATGTTTTTTGTTAATTCCTACTCTAAGGTTAAATGTAGAAATAGTTATGTTTTCCGTTTTAGGAGCTAATTGAGTAGTAATATTCTCCCAAAAAACACCGGTAATAATAGCCAGCGAATCATTAATTTTTAAAGGAAGCGTTAAATCTAACCCCATTTCCGATAACGGAGCTTTTCC
>DATCTM010000007.1:0-18736 GCA_036567945.1 Vicingaceae bacterium | reverse complement strand
TGGGGTCCACCTCTTCCCATTCCGAACAGAGAAGTTAAGCCCAATAGCGCAGATGGTACTGGGGTAACACCTGGAAGAGTATGTCGTTGCCATTCTTTTAAAACCCTTATCTTAACCGATAAGGGTTTTTTTGCTTTATATTTGTACTCTTTTATTATGAGTAAAAACTATATTCTTTTATATATCATTTTTATTGTTTGTTCCTCACCTATATTAGTGGGACAAAATAATGATTCCTTGCTATTTAATAATAACCTCTTTGATTCTATAATTCACTCAGAACACAATGATGTTAATACCCTGTTTTATAAACATAGTAATGATGTTTTGTTAAACAACTTGGGTGTTTATACTTCTTCATCTTATTTTCCTACTGCAGATGGAATTTTTCTTCCTAGTTTTCTTCAGCAAAATCGTTATGAAAAGATGATAGATATTGACGGTATTAAACCATTATCGAGGATTACTTATATTAATGCGAGTAGGAGGGAGCAGATTTTTTCGTTAAAGCATCAAAATAATTTTGGAAAAGGTCTTGAGTTTTTTGTGGATTTAGAAAAGATTAGTTCGCCAGGAGTATATATAAATCAAGAGGCTGGAATTAGTGATTTTGGTTCTATGCTTAGGTATAGAAGTAAATCTGATAAGTATGCTATTTATTTTTCAGGTGAATATTTTCGTAAGAAACAGAAAGAGAATGGAGGATTGGTAGATAAGGTTCAGTTTGAAGAAAATTTAGCTGAAGATCCATTGAGTATTGGCGTTAACTTATCTAATTCTAATTATCAGTTTACTAATTATACTTATAAACTTGCTCAACGAATAGATTTAATCTCATTTAATGAACAACGGTTATACTTTTTTCTAAATAACTCCTACGCTATCAATGAAAATTTATATAGAGATAACGATGTGTTGTCGCCTTTATTTAATATTATACGCTTAGATTCTATTGCTTGGTTAGACTCCATTTCTTACCATACTATTGCTAATAAAGGTGGAATAGGTGTCCGAAATAAAAAATATGATTTTGGTGTTTTTGCAGTACATGAGTACAATACCTATTTTCAGACTTCTGGGTTGGATACTAATTATAACAATATTTTTTCAGGAGCTCAATTTACTTATAAGAATCAACGTTTAAAGGTCGAAGCAGAAGGAAAGTATGGTGTGAGTGGTTATAGACAAAATGATTTATTGGGGATGGTTAATGTATCTTATGTAAGTAAGAATGATGTTTTGTTGAAGTTAAATTTATTTAGTCAGCAAGAAGAGGCTGATTTGAAATATGTGAATTTTAGTTCGAATCATTTTTCTTGGCAAAATTATTCTTTGAAAAAACAGTTAGTTAATGGGGTTAACGCTAGTGTGAATTTTCAAAAGTATAGGCTAGAATTATCAGTTAATTCGAGAATGATGGATAACTATATTTATTTTGATGAGCAGGTTAATTTAACGCAGAGCAATAAACAAGCTTTATTGAATACTTTTTCGTTAGCTAAGAATTATAGCTTATATAAATTTCATTTTAGAACTGCGGTTATTTATCAGACAACTAATGATAAATATTTATTTCCATTACCTGATT
This sequence comes from Vicingaceae bacterium, assembly GCA_036567945.1. Classification (GTDB taxonomy): domain Bacteria; phylum Bacteroidota; class Bacteroidia; order Flavobacteriales_E; family Vicingaceae; genus BRH-c54. Next base: position 17,148 of record DATCTM010000007.1, on the reverse strand, counting down.
TTATTGGGAGGCAGTTGGTTTATTTTCAGACTAACGCTTTTAAGAAAGCGGTAAAATTGCAAATAGGATTTAATGTTTCTTACAAAACAGGTTTTTATGGATATGCTTATATGCCTGAAATTGCTCAATTTTATGTTCAAAAAGAGCAAAAAATTGGAGAATATCCTTATGTGGATGTATTTTTGAATATGCATGTTAAAAGAGCTCAGGTATTTTTAAAGTATGAGCATTTTAATGCCGGGTGGAATAATTATGATTTTTATGCAACAGCCAATTACCCTGCTTTAGGAAGATCCTTAAAGTTTGGAATTGTTTGGAATTTGGTTGATTAGTTACTTGTTTAGGGTGGTTAGTTCTTTTTTTTAGATTTAAATGATGTTAAAACGATTGCTTTTTATTATTATATTTTCCTCTGTAACATTTGTAGAAGTTGTTGCCCAATCGTTTAATGTAAATAGTTTTTTTAATGCCGGAGCCACTCTTGGTGTTGATCATCCTACTCCAGGAACAATTGATGATTCTACAGATTTTCAGATGACAAAATATAAGTTTCAGTTTGTGAAACCTTTGAGAACAAGACTTGGTATAGCTCTGAAAGATTTTAATATGAAGAAAGCTGATGCTAAAGCTAGTCAGATTTTTTTAGCGACAAAATTTAGTGTAGCCCAACCTTTCATTACAAATGCACAATTAGATAATATTTATAAAGGAGAGATTGAATTTACAGCTATAACAGCAAGTATAAGAAATGGTATTTGGGTGTATGCTGCCAATTTTTATGCTGAAGAAAGTAATGCTTCTCTCAACCAAAGTTTTACACCCAATTTTCGGGCTTATACCGCTTATATTAATATTAGAAACTTAAAGATGGTGCATTTTTATGGTGCTACGTTGGTAATTAACCAAGGAAGGATTGTTCCTTTGCCTTTAGTAGGTTTTAGAGCTAAGTTCAATGCAAGAACAAAATTGGAGTTTATTGTTCCTGTGCATCTTAAATTGAATTATGCATTAAACAGAAAAGTTAATTTTGATTTAGCAGGTTATTTTAGTGGTATTAATGCTGTAAGCAGAGAAGGTTCTGTTTTGCAAAATGACGACAATACGGTTAATTTAAGAGAGTTGAAAACCTATTTTGCAGTAAATGTTAAGTTCGGAAGGCACTATAAGCTTAAAGTGGAAACAGGTTATGCTTTTTTACGAAAGCTGCATGGGATTAATACTGACTTTAAGCAAGATGTTGCTTCGGCTCCTTATATTAGTTTTTCTTTAAATTATAATTTTGGACATTCTGTTTTTGGAAGTTTTATTAATGGAGTGCAGTAGTATAAATTAGAGAATAGAAATTAGAATAGAGAGAATAGAGAAAGTAGCATTTTGGTTTTTGTGGTTGAAATAACTTTCTTTGTGGGGAATTGATTTAACAATAAATATAAACAGATGAAACATATTTTTCTTTTACTTTCTTTGGCTTTTGCATTAAATGGCTTTTCTCAGGCTGAAGATGAAAATTTTTATTTGAATGATAGTAAAATAACGTGGCAAAAGGCTTATGCTACTAAAAAAACGCAAGAAGAAGTTTTTGCTTATTTTGAGAAATCGAAGAAATTTGATTTTTTTAAGATAGAGAACAACCAAATTTTCGCGAAACTAAAACCTCATGCTACTGACCCTGAAAAGACAGGTGTTGCAGCAGTTCCAGCAATTGTAAATAAAAACGATTTTAAAGGAATGGTGGTTATCCAATACAGAGCTAAAGAAAAAGATTATTTGGTTACCATGACAGATATGCTACTTGTTGGTAGAGGAGATTTTTTTAAGAAAAACGAAGAACAAACTTTTGAAGACCACTACTTAAGAAAAGATGTGAGTGAATACCGTCCGTATTTTGTAAAACAAGTAAAATCGGTTTATAACACTACTTTTTCTGCTATTTTTAAGATGAAGTAGTGGATTGGCTTTATAGTTTTAAGTCCGTAGTTGCCGTCACTCTTTGCTAACGCTTCAAACTACGTACAGGTTGAGGAGTAAAAAATACCAAACAATCCTTCTTGCTATCTTAAAACCATTTTACCATTTACAATGTCATACTTTTCGTAAAAATAAAAATTGCGATGTTGTGTAGTATCTTTTTTGTTAAAATTATGGATTACTCCACGTACAACGTACTCTTCCTTGTTTTTTCTAACAGGAACTTTGAATGCAGCTTTATTATTTTTTACAGGAACAACTTGTAAATTCTCCTTATCCAAATTAGAAATATGGAAATAATTGTCATAATTCCCCATAGTAATATAAGAGCTATCATAAAGTGGTATTTCGAAATTGAAGCTTATAATCAATGAATCAACATTAGGAGAGATATTTCTACCATAATTAGAAGATAAATCCATATCAAAATAGAAACTATTTTCTAAATCAACCTCTCCTGTTATTGAATCATACTCAATTGATATGTTCCTATAACTATAGCTACTACCTTCCAATAATATGTATTCGGCTACTTGTTTCAAAGAATCATTTGGATAATATGATACATATATTCCTACAGGAGCATTTCCAACATAAAAGGCAGAATCTTTCATTCTCCCATTTTTGTAATAAGTAACATAAGGACCACTTAATATAGTATCCTCCTTTAAACGACAAATCCTTTTAAGTTCCCCAGTAGGATAATACCCTTTACAAATACTATATAATTTACCATCAGAAAAGACTGTGTCAATACAGCTAATTAATTCATCTGTTTTTTCACCCTTATCTTCGTCTATATCACAGCCTAATAAATTAAATAATATACAAATGATTAATAAACAAATTACTCTAATATTCATTATTTTATATATAAATTCTTTTTACTCTAACACTTCCTCCTCTTTCCATAGCTTCCTTATGCTACCGCATTCTATGATAAAAAAAAAGCGGCAAGATTATCTTGCCGCTTTTTTTGTCAATTTATCAATACCCAAAAATTTCTTCTAGGGTAAGTTCTTTGTATTCGCCTTGTTCTGACAGGGCTTTTTTGTCCACTAATTTTTTGTTTCCAATAACTAAGAATGCATAGTTTTTACCTTTAATGTTGTTATCGAAATAAGTTTTAAGGTCGCTCAATTGCATTTCTTTAATTGCAGGGTAAACTTTGGTATTAATGTCATAATCTCTACCTAATTCTTTAGCACTTAAAAATTTCCAAAATAAGCTACTTTCTTTTGTTCTAGAAGTTTCAATTTTTTTAAGAGCAGCCAATTTAGCCCCTTCATATTGGTCGTTTACTTCTGGCATATTGTTCATTAACTCTAGCATGGCTTTGGTCGCTTCTTTTTGTTTATCTACCTGTGTACCAATGTAAGCTTGTACATAGTGCGAACGATCTGGTTTGCTTGGAGTAGTTACAAAAGAATAAGCAGAATAAGCCAATGCTTTAGCTTCTCTTATTTCTTGAAAAACAATAGAAGATAGTCCGCTACCAAAATATTCGTTAAATAAGTTAATCATTGGCAAATCTCCTTCGGTATAAGGTTTTTGTTTGGTAAAAAGCAACATTTCAGTTTGTACCATATCATAATCAACAAAAAATACTTGGTTTTTATTGATGTCTAGCTCAGGAAATTCTTTAGCAGCAATAAGTGGTTTAAGGGTTTCAGGAGTTTTGTGGTGTTTCTCTAAAATGGTTTTAGCTTCGGCTAATTCTTTTTTACCATAGTAGTAAACATAATGTTCGTAAGAGGTTAGTTCTTTAATTTTAGCTACCAAGTTGTTTACATCTATCTTTTTCAACTCTTCATTACTAAAGATGTGTTTTATTGGTGATTCTTCTCCATAGCGTCCGTAATTGAACATTCCACGGTATAAAATGTAGAATTTACTTAATTTGTTATCTTGTCTTTCTTTGTAAATACCTTGAACCATGTTGTCGTAAGCTTCTTGATTAGGCTGAACGTTTGCCAAAATGTGTTCAAATAATTCAACACCTTCTTCAAAAGATTCTTCTAACCCGCTTAATGATACATAAACACGCTCATCAGCAGCATATACACTATAACTCAAACCTTTTTTAAATAACTCCACTTGAAGTTCATTGGCAGAATATTTATCGGTACCTAAGTATTCCAAATATTGAACAGCTAAAGCGATTTCTTTATCGCTATACGAGCCCATATCTAAAATATAATTTAAACTAAAAACTTCATTTTTAGTGTTTTTCATAAAGTAGAAAGGAATTTTTCCGTTAATTTTCTCTGATTGGTTGATTTTTGCATAATCATCAAAAATAGGTTCTAAGCGGGTAGCATCCATTTTTTCGAATTCTTGAGCAAAAACAGAAGCAGTATCCCTGTTAAGGTCAACTTTGGTAATTTCAGGTTTTTCTACTTTCGGATTATTGGTTTCACCATGTTTTTTATATACAACCACATAATTGTTTTTAAAGTATTTATTAGCGAAATCAACAATTTGTTGTTTGGTAACCTTGCTCATTTTATCGTTTTCTTCAACTACGTCTGCCCAATTTTGTTCTAAAATAAAGGCATTGGTCATTTTGTAAGCTCTGTAGCTATTGTAAAGGTTACGTTGTTGGTCTTGTAGTTTAAAGTTTTTAATAGCAGCAGGCAACATCCAATCTTCAAAATCTCCTGCTTTTAGTTTTTCTATTTGAGAAAGCAATAAATCACGAGCTTCTTCTAAAGTTTGTCCGTCTCTTGGATTAGCACTAAGCTGAAAAGTAGAGTAATCATAACTCACATCATCGTAAGCATTAGCACTTAGTACTTTTTGGTCTTTAACTAAGTTAAGATCAATTAAACCAGCTTGGTAGTTATATAAAAGTGACGAAACTAGCGGTAAAATGTAGGTGTCTTCATTTTTTACTCCCGGCAAACGGTAACCAATACTTACCCATTCGGCATCAGGACCAACAACTGTTGTTTCAATTGGTTCGGTAATTTCCTCTTCTGGAGTAAACGTAAATTCAGGAACTTCTTTGTTTTTGTATTCCCCAAAATGTTTTTTTATTAAATCAACTGTTTTGTCAGGATCAATATCTCCGGCAAGGATAATAGCCATATTATTAGGAACATATCTTTCATTAAAATACTCATGGATTTTTACCATAGAAGGATTTTTAAGATGTTCACCTGTTCCAATGGTGGTTTGTGTTCCGTAAGGATGGTTTTTAAATAAGTTGGCAGACATTGCCTCATAAGCTAACCAATAATCGTTGTCTCTACTTCTGTTATATTCTTCGTAAACAGTTTCTAACTCTGTGTGGAATAAACGTAAAACCAGTTCTTTAAATCTTTCAGATTCAACAGTTAACCATTTTTCAAATTCGTTAGAAGGAATGTCATTAATGTAAACCGTTCTTTCGGTAGAAGTGTAAGCATTAGTTCCTTTAGCACCTAGAGAGCTAATCATTTTATCGTATTCGTTTGGAACAGCAAATTTTGCAGCAACACCAGAAAGACTGTCAATTTGTTTGTAAATAGCATTTCTTTCTGTTTCATCTGTTGTGTTTCTTCTTTTTTCGTACAAATCAGAAATTTGTTGTAAAACCTTTTTCTCCTCCTCCCAATTTACAGTAGCAATTTTAGAAGTTCCTTTAAAAAGCATGTGTTCTAAATAATGCGCTAATCCTGTTGCATCAGCAGGGTCTTGCTTGCTTCCTGTTTTAACTGCAATGTTGGTTTGAATACGAGGTTCGTCTTTATTAATAGACATGTAAACTTTTAAACCATTGTCGAGCGTATAAATTAAGGTGTTTAAGCCATCATTTTCAACGCTTTCGTATTCATATTTATAAGCAGGTTTTGATTGTTCTTCTTTTTCTTTACAAGAAAATTGAAAAAGTAAAATTGCTAAAACGAGTAAGGTGAAGGTCTTTTTCATAGTTAGGTTGTTTTTAGGTTATGTCGATTTATTGATTAGTTTTTATTTCTCTTCTCTGAACCATTTTTTATCGGCATAAAAAGTTCCGAAAGGAACCAGAGATGCTACAAATGCCCAAAAAGATTGTGATAGTTTCCATTTATATTCAACATGAACAATTAAAAGAACTACTACATACGCAACAAACAAAACTCCGTGAGCCATTCCGGTATGTTTAACAGCATCGGGTTTGTTGTATAAGTATTTGATTGGCATAGCGATAAAAAGAAGTGCAAGATAAGACAAGCCCTCTAGAAAAGCAATTATTCTTAATAAAAAAAGTGAGTCCATGGTTTTGATGTTTAAGGTTTGATGTTTAAGGTTTGATGTTCATTTTGTCAACTTCAAACCTCAAACTAGTAACATTTAATATTGATATCTTATTATTTTTTGCGTGCTATTAATAAGCCGTCTCTTACTGGGAAAATTACTTGTTGCACACGATTGTCGTTAGCTAAATGTTTGGCATACTCTACCAATGTTTTAGTGTCTTCATCCATTTCTTCAATTGGTTCGGTAACTTTTCCGCTCCACAAAACATTGTCGGCAATGATATATCCACCGGGATTAACCATATCTAATACTAAATTATAATAGTTGATGTAGTTGCTTTTATCAGCATCAATAAAAACAATATCATACTTTTTATTTAATGTAGGAATGATGTCTAGAGCGTTCCCAATATGTTGTTCTATGATATTTGAAAGCCCTGCTTTATCAAAATATTTTTTGGCAAAACTTTCTAACTCTTCATTAATATCAATGGTATCAATGCTCCCATTTTTTTTTAATCCTTCAGCTAAGCAAAGAGCAGAATATCCAGTGTAAGTTCCTATTTCCAAGATGTTTGTAGGTTGAATCATGTGTGAGAGCATGCTTAATACCCTGCCTTGTAAGTGTCCGGAAAGCATTCTTGGGGTTAGTATTTTTTCCCAAGTTTCGTGATTTAGTTCTTGTAACAATTCACTTTCTTGCTCAGAATATTTATCTACATAATTTGAAATTGATTCAGGTAAAAAATCCATATAATTAGGTTTTAATTTTCAGGTTGATATAATAATGTACTTAGCTGATTTTCATCAAAAATTTCGTTGGCAACATCAAGAATGTCGTTTTGGGTAATGGCATTTATTTTTTCGTGAACAGTAGCCAAATTTTCTACTTTATTATAAAGTAATAAGCTTTTTCCTTGTCCGAGCATTACGTTACAGTTGTTTTCTTCGGCAATGGTAGTTTGTCCTAAAAACTGACGTTTAGCGTTTTTTAGTTGAGAAGAAGATAGTTGGGTAGTTTTTAGTTTTTTCATTTCTTTTTTTACTAAACGTATTGATTTATCAATATGTTTAATATCTGTACCTAAGTAAACAGAAAATAAGCCAACATCGCTATAAAGGTTGTAAGAAGATTCAATATTATAAGTAAGTCCGTATTTTTCTCTCAATCCCATATTTAGCTTGCTGTTCATTGCCGGACCACCAAGTATGTTGTTAAGTAGCATAAATATGTTTCTTTTTTCGTGAAAAGAACCATAAGCAATGTTTCCAATAATGCAATGAGCTTGATGTGTGTCTTTTAAAATCGAATCGCTTTGTGGGATATAGTTAGTGAAGTTTTCTCTAACAGTTGTTATAGGTTTTTGGGTAATAATTCCGATATATTTTTCCGTAATTCGTTGTATTTTTTTTAGCGGAATATTGCCAACTATGCTAAAAACAATATTTTCGGTTGCATAATGTTTGTCGAAGAAAGTGATGACATTTTCTCTTTTAAGATTAGAAATGCTCTCAATACTTCCCAAAATATTCATTCCTAATGGGTGATTTTTGAAAATTTGCTCTTCAAAATCATCGTAAATTTGCTCGTAAGGCGTATCTTGGTAAGAGTAAATTTCATCAATAATAACTTCTTTTTCCTTAGTTAATTCTTTATCGGGAAAAGTGGAGTTAAAAATAATATCGGTAAGTAAATCTGTAGCTCTTTCAAAATGTTCAGTAGTGAAAGAAGCGTAAATATTTGTGTTTTCTTTGGTAGTAAAAGCATTTATTTCTCCACCAACGCTATCAATTCTGTTAAGGATATGGTGTGTTTTTCTTTTTATGGTTCCTTTAAAAATGGCGTGTTCAATGAAATGAGCCATTCCATTTTCTGCTAACGTTTCATCGCGAGAACCGGTATTAATGATAAAACCACAATGGGCCACATTTCCAGTAGTAGGTTTAAAAATAATCCTAATTCCGTTTGAAAGTTCAAATATAAATTCCTCCATAAGTTTCACAAAATTAACACCTAAAAAAGGAATAAATGAACAATTAACAATATTTAAATTATTGTTAATAACTCGGTTGATAAGTGAAAAGTTTGATTACTAGCAAATTTCTTATTTTACTATATTTTAGCATTGTAATAATTCCATAAATCAGGAAAAATGAATATTGTAGGTAAATTAATTGGTTTTTGTGCTTTTACATTTCTTATTAGCAGTAGTTTGGTGGCTCAAGAAAAATTAAGTTCAAAAGAAGAGAAAAAACTTATAGAGAATGCAGAGCTTTATTTTGAAGAAGGTGATTTGCAAAATATTCCACAAGCAACAGAGTTATTTGAAAAATTAGAGGCAAATAAGCCCGAAGATCCCTATTTTAAATTAATGGTAGGAATTTGTTACACTTATTTTAAGGATAAAAAAGCATTAGCGATTCAAAAATTAGAAGAGGTTCGCAAAATCAATCCTGATTTTGACTTAGTAAATAATTATTTAGGAAGAGCTTATGCTGCAAATCATCAATTTGACAAAGCAAAAGAATATTTTGAAAAGTATTTAAAATCTGAGGATATTGACGAGCAATCAAAAGCTATGGCAAAGCAAAATATTATATATTGTGATAATGCTAAAGTATATGTAAAAGATAGTATTAAGGTTGAGATAGAAGATATAGGAACTCCTATCAATTCACTTTTCTCGGAATATGTTCCTGTTATTACTCCTGATGAATCTATGTTGATATTTACTTATAGGGGTAGTAGAAGTAAAGGAGGTTTGCAAAACGCATCAGGGAAGCCTGATCCTTATGGTCAGTATTATGAAGATATAATGATTGCTCATAAATTAGGAGATAGATGGTTGGAGCCTGAAAGTATTGGTGATAATATTAATACTAATAGACATGATGCTTCTGTAGGACTTTCGGTAGATGGGCAACAATTGTTTATTTATAAACAGACCAAAAAAGACAATGGAGATATTTATATAAGTAACTTAGAAGGAGAAACATGGTCGAAACCAGTTAAGCTGAGAGGAGAAGTAAATACAGAAGCTTGGGAAGGAAGTGCTACAATGACTGGTGATGGTAAAACTCTTTATTTTTCTAGTAGTAGAGAAGGTGGTATGGGAGGTAGAGATTTATATTCGGCCACGCTACAACCAGATGGTTCTTGGGGGAATATTAAAAATTTAGGCGCTGAAATAAATACAAAATTTGATGAAGACGCACCGTTTATTCACCCAGATGGAAGAACCTTATACTTTAGTTCTAAAGGAGGGTTAAGCATGGGGGGGTATGATATCTTTTATACCTATTTAACTGATGAGGGTTGGGAAACTCCTACAAATGTAGGTTATCCGGTAAATACTATAGATGATGATAGGTTTTATGTACTTTCTGCAGATGCAAAAACAGGTTATTATTCATCATCAGGAAGAACGGGAAATGGTACACATAATATTTATACAGTTTCTCCCGGTCATTTTGGGAAACGACCAATTTTAGCATTGGTTGTTGGGGTTACAAAAGCCAATGGAGAGCCTGTTGAAGCCGACATTACAGTAACTAACGATAAAACCGGAGAATTAGCAGGAAAGTATAAATCAAACTCAAGTACAGGGAAGTATATGTTGGCATTAACTCCGGGTAATAAATATAAAATTGCTATTGAAGTAGAGGGGTATGAAACTAAAATAGATTATTTGGATATTGAAGATTTAGAAACATATGTTCAAGTGGAGCACGATTTTGAGTTATATTCTAAAGAAGAAGTAGAGGGTGTTTCTGTTACTGATGATGAAGATGAGTTACAAGGAAAAATTGATACTCAAATAGAAAAGTATAAGTATGAAAATACCAAAGAAGGCTATGTTGAAACAGCATTTAAAAAAGTGTTAAATAATAAAGGTAGTGACGAGATTGAGGGTGTAGAGTACTATATAGAGCCAACAGATATTGAAAAAGTTAAAAATGTAAAAGGAGTGGCAGAGCGTTCTATGGTAAAAACAGGAACAGATGAAGTGGTTATTGGTCCGTTTAAAACATTATTGGAAGCGGAGTTGTTTAGAAGTAGGTTGTCTCAACAAGATTCAACTATTACATCTATGAATATTAAAGTAGATGATGATGGGGTGGAAAAAACCTTATACCAACATTATCCAAATGAGTTTCATAGAAACGATTATAATGAGGAAATTTCTTTACATGAAAAAATTACACAAAAAGATAAGGTGGAAGAAGAAATTGCTATGACAGAAGAAGAGAAAAAAGCTAAAGAGTTAACAGAAGATGGTGAAGTGGATTTAAAAAGTGAAGATTTAGTAAACGCAAGAGAAAAAACAATTACTGGTCTTACGTTTAAAGTTGAAATCGGAGCTGTAAAAGACCCTGCTGATTTTAAATTAGGATATCTTGAAAAATATGGAAATATTACTGCTAAAACCTATCCTGATGGAACCATTAGATATACGTTTGGTCCTTTTGAAACTTTAGCCGATGCTGAAGCATTTAGAGAAATGTTAAGAGAAAAAGAAAAAGAAGCTGAAGATGCTTTTGTAACTGTTTTTGTTTTCGGTCAAAGAAAAACTTTGGAAGAGTATCAAAAAACTACGCCTTGTGGTGAAGGAATGGAGTTTATAGATTTTTCTGATTTTAGAGGTAAAGACTTAAATGATAAAATAATTTATAATAAATTGATAAAATTGGCAGGAAATATTTGTGCTGATGGGTTGGTGTTTAAGGTTCAGATTGCAGCTTATCGTTTTCCTGATAACTATAAATGGAACCATTTAAAACAATTCGGAAAGCCTGAAATTAATAATTATCCTGACGGAATTACTAGGTTTACTCAAGGTAATTTTGATAAGATTGGTGAAGCAGAAGGGTTGAGACAAAAAATTATTCAAGCGGGTCAAACAGATGCTTGGATTACTCCATTTTATAATGGTAAAAGAATGTTGTTAGAAGAATTAATTGAACAAAATTTTTATCAAAAGAAGATTAATTAATAGTTTTTTGATTATAAAATCCAAGAGAAAGGTCGCCTTCGGGCGGCCTTTTCTTTTGTTGTTTATATTTTGTTGGACACTAATATTGAACACATTTTGTGAAAATAAATGGAAATTTGTAATTTCGGAACAAAATTTGGGAAGTAATTTGAAATATCTATAAAATAAAAAACATGAAAAAAATAGTCAGTTTATTAAGTTTGATAGGAATGGTAGGAATAAGTTTTGCTCAAGAGAACTTGGTTCCAAATCATGATTTTCAGCAAATAGAAAAGAAGGTAAAAGAAGAAGGACAAATAAATATGGCAACACCATGGGTTTCTCCTACCTTGGCTCCGGCAGATTTATACACCAAAGATACTAAAAATGGAAATGTTGGTGCTCCGGCAAATGCTTATGGAGAAGAAAAGCCAATGTCGGGTGATAATTATGCAGGATTTATGGCTTATAGCTATAAAAATAAAGAGCCAAGAAGTTATTTACAAGTTCAATTAAAAGAAAAATTAGAGGCTGGAAAGAAGTATTGTGTAACTATGAATGTTAGTTTGGCTGATTTGTCAAAGTATGCAACTAGTCACATTGGTATGACAATAACTAAAAATGCAATTTCTGCGAATAATACAGATATTTTAAAAGTTGAAAAACAAATTATAAGTAAGAAACTTAAAATGTATGAACAACAGTTTTATTGGGTGCCTGTATGTGGTGTTTTTACTGCTGAAGGAGATGAAGAGTTTTTAACCATTGGTAATTTTACTCCAGATGAAGCGTTAAAGCTTGAAAAAGTAAAAAGACCAAGAGGTTTCTCGAAACCACAACTATATGATGCTTATTATTATGTAGATAATATTTCTGTTGTTGAGACAGATAAACCAAGAGAGTGCGATTGTGATACCGATCCTTCAATGAAGAATGTTGAGACAGTTAGTAGAAATTTTAGTAGTGATGATGACCCGTCAGCAAATAAGGTGAAAATTGTAGGGACGCATGGAGATGTGGTTAATGCCAATACACCGTCAGTTTCAGGTAAAATAGAAAATTTGAATGATGTGAATATATCATTTCTAGCTAATTCTTATGCTATTGATGAAAGTGTTGAATATATTGATAAAATTATTGATTATTTAAAAGCTAATAAAAGTGTTAAAATAAAGATGATTGGTCATAACGATGCTTCTGAAAAAGAAGAAAGATTAGATAGTAAGCGATTAGCTTCTGTATATAAATACTTTTTATCTAAAGGAGTGGCTAAAGAACGTATAGAAAGAGAGATGAAAGGTGCTGATGAGCCGGCAGATAAGAATGATCCATTAAAAAATATGAGAGTAGAAATTCAAGAAATTGAATAATTCTTATATTAAGTAGTGGGAAAAAATAAAAAAAGAGGGGTAAAAATATTTTTACCCCTCTTTTTTTAGGGTTACTTTGTGTTGTTGGCTATTAATTCTTGTTTTATAACAAAAATTTAGGGGGTGTTGATAAAAATATATATAAAAATTTAATTAGGGGTCTAAAAAAGTAATACTTTTGTCAGCATAACTATAAAAATTTAAAAAATGCTTCGATTTAATGCTTTAAATGATGTTTTGAAAAGAACACCTAAACATGTTGAATACCCATCAGATAAAATCTCAGAGTTTTATGCTACTAACGTGTTTACACAGGAAAAAATGAGAGAATTTCTTCCTAAAGAAGCTTATGAAAGTGTAATGGCTTCAATTAATGAAGGGACAAGAATAGATAGGAATATAGCTAGTCAGGTAGCTTCTTCAATGAAAGATTGGGCATTAACAAAAAAAGTAACTCATTATACGCACTGGTTTCAGCCATTGACAGGAGCTACAGCAGAAAAGCACGATTCATTTTTCACGCCAATTAGTGGAGGAAGAGGGATAGAAAGATTTGATGGTGATAATCTTATTCAACAAGAACCTGATGCATCAAGCTTTCCCAATGGTGGAATAAGAAATACATTTGAGGCAAGAGGTTATACAGCTTGGGATCCAACATCTCCCGCTTTTATTATAGGGAGAACTTTGTGTATTCCAACCGTATTTATTGCATATACAGGGGAGGCGTTAGATTACAAAATGCCTTTATTGAAAGCTTTGCACGCAGTTGATAAGGCAGCGACTGCTGTTTGTCAATATTTTGATAAAGATGTAAATAAAGTAAATGCGAGTTTGGGTTGGGAGCAAGAATATTTTTTAATAGACTCTTCTTTGTTTAATGCCCGTCCGGATATCATGATGGCAGGAAGGGCTTTGGTAGGGCATAACCCTGCTAAAGGACAGCAGTTGGACGATCATTATTTTGGGTCAATTAGTGAGCGTGTCGTAGCATTTATGAAAGAATTTGAGATAGAATCTTTAAAATTAGGAATCCCTGTAACAACGAGACATAATGAGGTTGCACCAAATCAATTTGAGTGTGCTCCAATGTTTGAAGAGACCAACTTAGCAAACGATCATAATTTGTTGTTGATGGATATAATGGAGAAAATTGCAAGAAAGCACGATTTCAGAATTTTATTTCACGAAAAACCATTTAAATCTGTAAATGGTTCAGGAAAACATAATAACTGGTCATTAAGTACCAATACTGGTGTTAACTTACTCTCTCCAGGAAAAAACCCTAAAACTAATTTAAGATTTTTGACTTTTTTCGTGAATACGATTAAAGCAATTTATGATAATGCAGATATTTTACGAGCGAGCATCGCTACTGCAGGTAATGATCACAGGTTAGGAGCTAATGAAGCGCCTCCGGCAATCATGTCTGTATTTATTGGTTCTCAATTAACACAAATGTTAGATAATATTGAGAAAAACGTAAAGGCAGGAAAAATGACTCCTGAAGATAAGACCGAATTAAAGTTGAGTATTGGAAAAATCCCTCAAATATTACTAGATAATACGGATAGAAATAGAACTTCTCCATTTGCATTTACAGGAAATAAATTTGAATTTAGAGCTGTTGGTTCATCTGCAAACTGTGCAAGTGCGATGATAGCTCTTAATGCCATAATTGCAAAACAACTTAATGAATTTAAGAAATCCGTAGATGCTGCTATTAGCAAGGGGGTTAAGAAAGATGAAGCTATCATTAAGGAGTTACAGCGATTAATTAAAGAATCGAAAGCAATTCGGTTTGAAGGTAATGGTTATGGTGATGAATGGGTAAAGGAAGCTGAAAGAAGAGGGTTGTCTAATCTTAAAGATACACCAAGGGCCATTAAAACTATGGTGGATAAAGATACTAAAAAATTATTTGCTGAATTAGAAGTTTTTACTGAAAAAGAATTAGAGGCCAGGTATGAAATAGAATTGGAAAATTACATTTTAAAACTTCAAATAGAATCAAGAGTGTTAGGTGATATTGCAAGAAATCATATTTTGCCGACAGCATTTAAGTATCAAAATGTACTGTTGCAAAATATTAAAGGTATGGATGAAGTTTTTGGTAAGGAAAGTAAGGGAATGACTTCAACACAAAGAGATGTGCTTAAACAATTATCGTTGCATGTTAATACCATTAAGCAAAAAACGGATGAAATGTTGGAAGAAAGAAAATTAGCTAACAAAATAGAAAGTCCAGAAAAGAAAGCCTTGGCTTATTGCGACAAGGTAAAACCCTATTTTGATGAAATTAAATATCATTCAGATAAGTTAGAATTGATGATAGATGATACCATGTGGCCTTTGCCTAAATTGAGAGAAATGTTGTTTACTAAATAATATTTAATAGCTTAACTATCTGTTGTTTTTAAAAAAAATGACAGAAATGAGATAAAAAATAAAAAATAATATATTTTTGTCGAACATATTTTGATTAATACTAATATATTTTATATTTTAGCGAATTCAAAGGAAACTAAAACTATCAACATGAAAAAGATTTTATTTACTCTATTAACTATCATTTTATTCAGTGCAGCAGCTAGTGCCCAAAAGGATTACAAGAAAGAAGCTGATGTTGCATTTAGTGGTTATAAGTATTATCAAGCAATTGAGATGTATAAAAAAGCATACACTAAAGAAAGCAAAAATGATGTTAAAGCAGAGATTTTATTTCAAATTGCAGAATGTTACAGGTTAAAAGAAGATGGAAAACAAGCGGCTGTTTGGTATGAAAAATCTATTAAAGCTAAACATGATAACCCTTTGGCATATTTATATATAGCAAACATTTATAAATCTGAAGGTAGATATGAAGATGCCATAGTAGAATATGAAAAATATAAAGCAGCAGCACCTAACGATAAAAGAGCTGATATAGGTATTAAGTCCAGTGAAGAAGCTAAAAAGTGGATGGACAATCCGACTAGAACTATAGTGAACCCAATGCCACAGATTAACTCTGAAGATTATGATTTTGCTCCAACTTATGCAGATAGAAAAAACGAAGAGATTTATTTTACATCAACAAGACAAGGTTCTGTAGGTACAGAGGTTTCTCAAGTTACAGGAATGAATTTTTCTGATATCTATAGCACAAAAAGAGATAAAAATGGAAAATGGAGTGAGCCTACACCATTAAATGAAACAGTAAACTCTCCTGCAAGTGAAGGAGCATCTGTGTTAAACGAAAAAAGAAACACAATATACTTTACTAGATGTGGTGTAGAGAAAAATGGTATTATGGGATGTGGAATCTATTCTGCTAAAAAAGCAGGACAAAAATGGGGGGATGCAGAATTAATACCTATAGGTACAGATACTTTTGCTATTGGTCATCCGGCAATTTCTTTAGATGAAAACACCTTGGTTTTTGCTTCTGATATGCCAGGAGGACAAGGAGGAAGAGATTTATGGTATATTACTTACGATAAAAAAGCAAAAACTTGGTCTGAGCCAACTAATTTAGGTGGTGAAATTAATACTCAAGGAGATGAAATGTTTCCTTACTTAAAAGATAACGGAGACTTATACTTTTCTTCAACTGGACATCCTGGAATGGGAGGTTTAGATATGTTTAAAGCTGAAAATAAAGGTGTAAACCAATGGGGAAATATTGAGAATTTAAAATATCCAATGAATTCATCAGCACACGATTTTGGAATTACATTTGACGGAGATAAAGAAAGAGGTTTCTTTACTTCTAGTAGAGAAGGTGGAAAAGGTGGAGATGATATTTGGGAGTTCTATTTGCCACCATTAGTATTTGCTATAGAAGGGACTGTGAAAGATTTAGAAACTTCAGAACCTTTAGCTAATGCAACTATTAAATTAGTAGGAACTGATGGAAGTAGTGCTGAAGTTACTACTGATGCTGCCGGATTCTTTACTTTTGCTGAAAATGGTGCTGATAGATATATCAATCCAAATACATCATATTCTTTAGTGGTAACACAAAAAGATTATTTGATTGCTAAAGGAAAAGAAACTACTGTAGGTTTAAATGACTCTAGAACTTTTGTTCATGAGTATTTATTACAGCCTGTTAAAAATACAGTTATCAAACTTCCTTTAATTGAGTATGAGTATAATAAAGCTGATTTAAAACCTAACTCAAAAGATTCTTTAAATTACTTATATGATATTATGGTTGAGAACCCAAATATTGTAATTCAATTACGTTCTCATACGGATTTTAGAGGTAGTGCAAAATACAACCAAGCACTTTCTCAAAGAAGAGCTCAATCTTGTGTGGATTACTTAGTGAAAGAAAAAGGAATTGATCCAGACAGAATTAAGGCTAAAGGTATGGGTGAGGATGAACCATTAAAAATGCCTGATGGAACTTTGTTAGATGAGAAGTACATTAATGGGTTGAAAACTAACGAAGAGAAAGAAGAAGCACATCAAAGAAATAGAAGAACTGACTTTAAAGTAATAAGCACAGACTTTGTTCCTAAAAATGCTACTCCTAAAGAAAACTAGTTTTCTTACATAATACTTAAAGCATCCGCCTTAATTGGTGGATGCTTTTTTTATATATAAAATTTTGAAAATGATAGAAGA
>DATCTM010000006.1:0-33366 GCA_036567945.1 Vicingaceae bacterium | reverse complement strand
TAATCCTCCTTGTTGATTATTAATTTTTTGTAAGGATTGAACACTGTAACTTTGTGATAACACTACTAAGGGAAAGAAAAGTGTTATCCATATTATGATTATTAATTTATTCATATTCTACACTTATCTTTAGTACTGGTTAAAAAAGAAAAATAATAAGCTGCAACCCATTTTTTGTTTGCAGTACTTTCTGTTTGACCTATAATATGATTATTTACATCTTTAATTATTAAATTAGTGTCAACTGTTAGTTGTCCTATTTTGTCATTATTAATATCTATGATTTCGTCTTCTTGGTTAATACTTCCTATTACTATAGTGTTACTGTTTTTAAAACTATTTTCTTCGATACTCCCAATTAAAATACTATCACAGTCTAATACTACTCCATTAACAGTAAACTGTCCTATACAATGGTTATTTAGGTCAACTATTTTTCCGGCAGAGTCAATTATGGCTAGTACATCTCCATTACTATCCTTTAATGTTTGAGAAAAACATGAAAAACAAAGGAATAAAAAGAATGTGGAGACTATAAGTTTTAGTTGTTGCATCATTTTTTAAATCTTTTCGTTAATTAACAATTAAGTGTTTTCAAAAATTCTACCCTTCTTCTTCTAGCAATGTCTAATACAATATTTCCTTGTAATAAGATTTGGTTTCGGTCTTTATATAATGTTACCATATAACTCGGATTAATAATATGGCTTTTACTTATTCTAAAAAAATCGTGTCCTTCTAATAATGTTTCAAATGTGCTTAATGGCTTGGCTACCGTAATTTTTCTACTATCATTTAATCGAACATGTGTATAAACTTCATCTGCATCGCAACATATTATATCATCTACATTTACAAACTCTATTTTAGTGGCACTTTTAATGGTAATAATTTTTGATTTTTTAACTGGATGCTCTTCCTTTAAAATAGCTTCTAATTGTTTGTTATATTCAGCTTCATAATGAAGCTTTTTTTTAGTTTGAGCTAATAACTTTTCTAATTCTACTAATTTTTTTTGCAGAACTATTGTTTCGTTATTTTCTTTAAGTATTATCAAAAAATTATGAACAAAATAATGTTAAAATAAAGCCCAAACGTAAATGAAAAGATTTTAAAATCAAAAAAGTGGTCAATCCATCTAACTAACGGTCGATTTTGAGCAATGAACGGTCATTTTTTTTTCAAAACACCCGAAAATCAAAATTTTAACACTAAGTATTTTTACTTATTATACTAAGTATTTATGCGTATTTTATTTTAAATTAAAACATTATATATTAGCACCCTGATGACAGATTTCTTAAATAATATACAAAATGCACGAATTCATATTAAAGAATTGCAAGAAGCAATAGATAATAATTTGCAAAAAATTTGCTTACTTGAGTCTCAAGTACAAGAACTATTAAAGATTCGACAATCTTCAACTATACCGATTAAAGGCATTTCTAAAATTAATTTTGTTCCTATTAATCAAATACAATATTTTAAAGCGAATCAATCTTATACTAATGTAATAACCGAAAGACATGACATTATCTTGGCTACTAAATCAATTAGGGAGTTTGAAGCATTATTAGATGATTTTTTTTTCTTTAAAATAAACAAAAGCGTACTTATAAATACTCATAAAATACATTCGTTCGATAAAAAAAGCAATCAAATCATTATGAATAATAACGACTCTTTTGAGATATCCAGAAGAAGAAAATGTGATTTTTTGTCTGTTATAGATAGTATTTTAAAATAAATTTCATTTTTCCTTTTTAATAGAAAATTTGAAATAATAATTATAGATATGTTTTTAAATTACAATGAAAAAAGCTCTATCTAATGTTATAACATTAGATAGAGCTTTTTATCATAATATATCGTTAATTAAAATGGTTTATTTCCTCTTATAATTCTTAACAATACGGCAATTACGGCAATCACCAAAAGAATGTGAATTAAATAACCTAAGTTAAATCCAACAAACCCTATAGCCCATAATATGATTAGTATAATTGCTATTGTATATAATAAATTTCCCATGACATTTTTTTTTTATAAATTTAAAAATTAGGTTTATTTATTGTTATTGGATTAAAAAACGACACCAATAGTAGCTTGTAACAACATGTTTTTATAACGAGGTGTTGATGAAGTTCCATCTCCATGGTTGTCTTGTAAACCCCATGAAGCTCTACCACCAATTACAATGTTATTGAAGTTTAAATCCAATCCTATTGCAGCTCCCATGGTATTCTTCCGCAAATTTTCATTTTCAAATTCTTCTTCATTATTAATATCAACACCAAATCCTGTAAATTCGTCTTTTCTAGATAATAAATAAGAATATTGCGGACCTGCCAATAAGGTAATATTTCTTACAGGCTTAAAAGCAAATAATAAAGGAACATCTAAATAGTTCGTAGTTCTTTTTAATTTATATTCATTTCCAAAAATGGTACCTTTTCCTTTAAATCCTTTTTGAGAGAACATTACCTCAGGATGAAACCCTAAATAAGTACCTATAGGAATGGCTATAAAACCACCAACAGCTAAACCATAATTAGGATCCGCAACAAACTCATCATTGTTTTCATCATAAATATTAGCTTTATTACCCCCAACTTTGGCTCCTATTTTAAGTTCATCTCTACTATCATCTTGTGCATAAACACCCATACTTATTGTAAGCATCACGAGTAATATTAATTTCAATTTTTTCATAACGTTATATTTTTTTGTTTGTAACTATTTTAACATTATTCATTTACCCAATGATTTATCCAAAGAATATAAATCACTAATAAACAACTAACTATCCGTATTATAATTGTTGCAATATTTTCATATTGAAAATAGCATTTTCAAATGAGAAACAAACAATTAACATTTCCTCTTTATTATAAGTGTTCTTATAAATTATAGTTTTATTTTTGTAACATGCTACCTGAGTGCTGAAATTGGTATACAGGCACGCTTGAGGTGCGTGTGTCGTAAGACGTGTGGGTTCGAGTCCCATCTCAGGTACTAAGACAATAACCTTAAAAGCCGAATTATAACGTGTTATAATTCGGCTTTTTTTATAAATAAAAAAGAGGTTGAAAATTTATTCAACCTCTTTAAATTATTAAAATCAATTATTATCAAGCTTCGGCAGTTGGTCCTCCAAAATTCATTGGAATTCCTCCTGTTGGTCCGGGATCTTTAATTTTACCCATTTTAGACTCAAATTTATCAATGTTATCTTGTAATGCATGTAAAAGTCTTTTGGCATGTTCCGGTGTCATCAATATTCTTGATTTCACTTTTGCTTTAGGAACGCCCGGCATTACTTTTATAAAATCTATTACAAATTCTGAATTAGAATGACTTATAATTGCTAAGTTAGAATAAATTCCATCAGCAATATCTTCATTTAATTCAATATTGAGTTTGTTATCTTGGTTATCTTGATCCATTATAAATTATTTTTTATTCTTGAATAATTGCATCGCTACTAGCTTTAGCTTTTGAAAGTTGTTCGTACTCTTCTTTTGAACCAACAATTAAATTTCTGAACATTTTCATTCCTGTTCCTGCAGGTATTAATTTACCAACAATTACATTTTCTTTCAATCCTTCTAAATTATCCATTTTACCTCTAATAGCAGCTTCATTTAAGACTTTTGTAGTCTCTTGGAAAGATGCTGCAGAAATAAAGCTGTCTGTTTGAAGCGATGCTCTTGTGATACCTTGAATAATTGGACTTGATGTAGCCGGAATTGCTTCTCTGCTTTCAACAATTTTCTTATCCATTCTCTTCAATTTAGAATTTTCATCTCTTAATTGACGAGAAGAAACAATTTGTCCTGCTTTTAGTACCTCAGATTCTCCCGGATCAGTAACAATATACTTATCAAAAATCCAATCATTTTCTTCCATGAAATCACGTTTGTTAACAATTTCTTTTTCAAGGAATCTAGTATCTCCAGGCTCTTCAATAAGTGCTTTACGCATCATTTGTCTTACAATTACTTCAAAGTGTTTATCATTAATTTTTACACCTTGTAAACGATAAACCTCTTGTACTTCATTAACAATGTACTCTTGAACAGCTGTAGGTCCTTTAATTGATAAGATATCTGATGGAGTAATTGACCCCTCAGAAAGTGGATTACCCGCTTTAACAAAATCATTTTCTTGAACCAAAATATGTTTAGATAAGTTAACTAAGTATTTTTTAACTTCTCCTGTTCTTGATTCAACAATAATTTCACGGTTACCTCTCTTAATTTTTCCGAAAGATACAATACCATCAATCTCAGATACAACTGCAGGGTTAGATGGATTTCTAGCTTCAAACAACTCTGTTACTCTCGGAAGACCACCGGTAATATCGGCAGTACCACCCGCAGAACGAGGTATTTTTACTAAAATTTCTCCACCTTTAACTTTAGCTCCTTCATTAACTGTAATGTGAGCTCCTACAGGTAAGTTATAGGTTTTTAAAACTTCATTTTTTGAATTAACAATATTCAACAAAGGAATTTTTTTCTTGTCTTTAAACTCAGAAATTACTTTTTCAGTAAATCCTGTTTGCTCATCAGACTCCTCTTTATAAGTAACTCCTAATTCAAAGTTTTCAAACGCTACTTTACCTTCAACCTCAGAAAGAATTACGGCATTATAAGGATCCCATATACAAATCTTATCTCCTTTTTTAACTTTATCGTTATTTTTTACAAATACCTGAGAACCATAAGGAATATTTCCGGTAGTTAAAACAACGTTAGTTTTTGGGTCGATAATTTTCATTTCAGCAGAACGTCCAATAACTAATTCAATTTTCTCTCCTGCTTCATTTGTTTTTTCAATAGTTTTTAACTCTTCTATTTCTATTCTACCATCGTACTTAGCTTCAACGCTAGAAATTCCGGTAATTTTAGAAGCTGTACCACCAATATGGAAAGTTCTAAGTGTTAACTGAGTTCCCGGCTCACCAATTGACTGAGCAGCAACAACACCAACAGGTTCTCCTTTTTGTACCATTCTTCCTGTTGATAGATTTCTACCGTAACATTTGGCACATACACCTTGTCTTTGCTCACATGTTAATACAGATCTAATTTCTACTTCATCAATATCTGCAGCTTGAATTACTTCTGCAATATCTTCAGTAATTTCATCTCCTGAAGCAACAATTAATTCTTCTGTCTCAGGGTGATAAATATCGTGAACAGACGTTCTTCCTAAAATTCTATCATATAAACTTTCAACAACTTCATCATTGTTTTTAAGTGCTGTAGCAATCAACCCTCTTAATGTTCCACAATCTTCTGATGTAATAACAACATCTTGAGAAACATCAACCAATCTTCTTGTTAAGTAACCTGCATCAGCAGTTTTTAATGCTGTATCGGCAAGACCTTTACGAGCACCGTGAGTAGAAATAAAGTACTCCAATACTGATAAACCTTCTTTAAAGTTTGCCAAAATTGGATTTTCAATAATCTCCTGACCAGATGACGAACCAGATTTTTGTGGTTTTGCCATCAATCCTCTCATACCTGATAACTGACGAATTTGCTCCTTAGAACCCCTTGCACCAGAATCAAACATCATATAAATAGAGTTAAAACCTTGGTTGTCATTTTTAAGCGTATCCATTAACACATTAGTAAGTTTTGTGTTAGTATGTGTCCAGATATCAATAATTTGGTTGTAACGCTCATTGTTAGTAATGAAACCCATGTTATAGTTATTCATTACCTCTTCTACTTCAGCATTAGCTTTAGCTACAAACTCTTCTTTTTCTTTAGGAATGATAATATCATCTAAGTTAAACGATAATCCGCCTCTAAAAGCCATATCATAACCTAAATCTTTAATGTCATCTAAGAATTTAACCGTTTTAGTTGGTCCAGCATGTTTTAATACTCTACCAATAATATCTCTTAACGATTTCTTAGTCAACAATTCGTTAACAAAACCTACTTCTTCTGGAACCATTTCATTAAAAATAACTCTACCTGCTGTAGTTTCAATAGTCTTTAATACTGTTTCTCCGTTTTCAATATCAGTAGTTTTTACTTTAATATTAGCATGAACATTAAGTTTGCCTTCATTAAGAGCAATAATTACTTCTTCCGGAGAATAAAACATTTTACCTTCTCCAACCACAGGGTGTTCTTTAGTAGACTTTCTTTCTTTAGTTATATAATATAACCCAAGAACCATATCCTGAGAAGGAAGTGTTACCGGAGTACCGTTTGCAGGGTTAAGAATATTGTGCGAAGACAACATTAATAGCTGAGCTTCTAAAATTGCAGCATTACCTAATGGTAAGTGAACCGCCATTTGGTCACCATCAAAATCTGCATTAAATGCAGTACATACTAATGGATGCAAACGAATAGCTTTACCTTCAATTAATTTTGGTTGGAAAGCCTGAATACCTAAACGGTGCAACGTAGGAGCACGGTTAAGTAATACAGGATGTCCTTTTAATATGTTTTCTAAAATATCCCAAACAACAGGCTCTTTTTTATCAACTATTTTTTTGGCTGATTTTACAGTTTTTACAATACCTCTTTCAATTAGTTTTCTAATGATAAATGGTTTGTAAAGTTCTGCTGCCATATCTTTAGGAATACCACACTCATGTAGTTTCAAATCCGGACCAACAACAATTACCGAACGAGCTGAATAATCAACACGTTTCCCCAATAAGTTTTGACGGAAACGACCTGATTTACCTTTTAAACTATCTGATAAAGATTTTAACGCTCTGTTAGCATCAGTTTTAACAGCACTAGATTTTCTAGAGTTGTCTAACAGCGCATCAACAGATTCTTGAAGCATACGTTTTTCGTTTCTTAAGATTACATCTGGAGCTTTAATTTCCATTAATCTTTTTAAACGATTATTTCTGATGATAACTCTTCTATATAAATCATTTAAATCAGATGTAGCAAATCTACCACCATCAAGCGGTACTAAAGGTCGTAATTCCGGTGGAATAACTGGAACTACCTTTAATATCATCCATTCTGGTCTGTTATCAATATTTTCTTTAGATGCTCTGAAAGCTTCAACAACTTGAAGTCTTTTTAATGCTTCATTTTTTCTTTGTTGAGAAGTTTCGTTATTTGCTTTATGTCTTAAATCGTAAGATAAGCTATCTAAATCCAATCTTCTTAATAATTCATATAAAGCTTCAGCACCCATTTTAGCAATAAACTTATTTGGGTCAGCATCATCTAAATATTGATTCTCTTTTGGAAGGGTATCAATAATATCAAAATACTCTTCTTCTGTTAAGAAATCTAGATATTGTATTGGTTCTCCATCAACGCCATTAACACCTGCTGGGTTAATTACTACATATCTTTCGTAATAGATAATAGCATCCAACTTTTTAGTTGGTAAACCTAATAAGTAGCCAATTTTGTTTGGTAAAGATTTAAAGTACCAGATATGAGCAACAGGAACTACTAATGAAATGTGTCCCATTCTTTCTCTTCTTACTTTTTTCTCAGTAACTTCAACACCACATCTATCGCAAATAATTCCTTTATATCTAATTCTTTTATATTTTCCGCAATGACACTCATAGTCTTTTACAGGACCAAAAATTCTTTCACAAAATAATCCATCTCTTTCCGGTTTATAGGTTCTGTAATTGATGGTCTCTGGTTTTAATACTTCTCCACTTGATCTTTCTAAGATAAGTTCCGGAGAAGACAAACTGATAGTAATTCTCGAGAAATTACTGTTAGTGTTTTGTTCACGTTTAAAAGCCATGTTATATAGTTGTTTTTAGTTCAAAATAAATTAATTATCTAACGTTATGTTAAGAGCCAAACCTCTTAACTCATGTAATAATACATTAAACGATTCCGGAATACCAGGTTCTGGCATTGGATCTCCTTTAACGATTGCTTCATAAGCTTTAGCTCTTCCTTTAACATCATCAGATTTAATAGTTAACAATTCTTGAAGAATGTTTGCAGCTCCATAAGCTTCTATTGCCCAAACCTCCATTTCACCAAATCTTTGACCACCGAATTGTGCTTTACCACCTAATGGTTGTTGTGTGATTAATGAGTATGGTCCAATAGAACGAGCATGCATCTTATCGTCAATCATGTGTCCTAAACGTAGCATATAGATTACTCCAACTGTTGCCGGCTGATCAAAACGCTCTCCGGTTCCACCATCATAAAGGTAAGTTTTACCATATTGTGGTACTCCTGCCTCTATACAGTATTCGTTGATTTCTTCAACACTAATACCATCGAAAATTGGTGTAGCGAATTTCTTTCCTAATTTTTGACCTGCCCATCCAAGAACAGTTTCATATACCTGACCTAAGTTCATCCTAGATGGTACGCCAAGTGGATTAAGAACGATATCTACAGGCGTTCCGTCTTCTAAGAAAGGCATATCTTCTTCTCTAACAATGTTAGCAACAATACCTTTATTTCCATGACGTCCAGCCATTTTATCTCCAACTTTTAGTTTTCTTTTCTTAGCCAAGTAAACTTTTGCCAATTTCAAAATACCGGTTGGTAATTCATCTCCAACAGAAATAGCGTATTTCTTACGTTTAAATTTACCTAAGATTTCGTTAACTTTAATGTTGTAGTTGTTTAAGATTTGTTTGATTAAGTCGTTTAACTCATCACTTGTAGTCCAGTTTTTAGAATCTACAAATACAAAATCATCTACTTTTTCTAATACTTTAATAGTAAATTTAGTTCCTTTAGGAATAATTACTTCATTATAGTAATTTACAACTCCCTGACTAGTTTTGTTATTTACAACTGCATAAAGTTTGTCAATCAATACTTTTTTAAGTGCTGCAACTTCTCTGTTATATTCTTCATCAAGTTGCTCTAAAATTGCTTTCTCTTCTGCTCTACTTTTTCTGTCTTTAATCGCTCTTTCAAAAAGTTTTTTATCAATTACTACACCTTTTACAGATGGTTTAACTTTTAATGAGGCGTCTTTAACATCACCGGCTTTATCTCCAAAGATAGCTCTTAATAACTTCTCTTCAGGAGTTGGGTCTGTTTCTCCTTTAGGAGTAATCTTACCAATTAAGATATCGCCTTCTTTCACTTCAGCACCAATTCTAATCATACCGTTTTCATCCAAATCTTTGGTAGCATCTTCGCTAACATTAGGGATATCTGCGGTTAATTCTTCTTCACCTCTTTTGGTATCTCTTACTTCAAGAGAAAACTCTTCAATATGTACAGAAGTAAATAAATCTTCTTTTACAACTTTTTCAGAGATTACAATCGCATCCTCAAAGTTATACCCTTTCCAAGGCATGAAAGCTACTTTTAAGTTTCTACCTAAAGCAAGCTCTCCTTTTTCAGTTGCATAGCCTTCGCAAAGTACTTGACCTTTTTTAACTTTATCACCTTTTCTTACAATTGGCGTTAAGTTTAAGCAAGTGTTTTGGTTGGTTTTCTTAAATGTATATAATTCATAAGTTACAGAATCTCCATCAAAACTCACTAATTGATCTTCTTCAGAACGATTATATTTAATGGTAATGTTTTTTGCATCAACATATTCTACAACACCATCTGCCTCAGCATTAATAAGAACTCTAGAATCTTGAGCTACTCTAGCTTCTAATCCTGTTCCTACAATTGGAGCTTCCGGTCTTAATAATGGAACTGCTTGACGCATCATATTAGATCCCATCAATGCACGGTTGGCATCATCATTTTCTAAGAAAGGAATTAATGATGCAGCAATAGATGCAATTTGGTTAGGAGCAACATCCATTAAAGAGATATTTTCCGGCTCTGTTAATGGAAAATCGCCATCTAATCTTGATTTTACTTTGTCAGTTAAGAATTGACCTTTATCATCTATCTGAGCATTTGCTTGAGCGATAACTTTTTTATCTTCTTCTTCGGCACTTAGGTAAACTACCTCTTTTTTAAAGTTTACTTTACCTTCTTCAACGTGTCTATAAGGGGTTTCAATAAACCCTAATTTGTTCACTTTTGCGTAAACACAAAGTGATGAAATCAAACCAATATTTGGTCCCTCAGGCGTTTCAATAGGACAAAGTCTTCCATAGTGAGTATAGTGAACATCACGTACCTCAAAACCAGCTCTTTCTCTAGAAAGACCTCCTGGTCCTAATGCAGACATTCTTCTTTTGTGAGTAATCTCAGATAATGGATTGGTTTGATCCATAAATTGAGATAACTGATTAGTTCCAAAGAATGAATTAATTACTGATGAAAGCGTTTTAGCATTAATCAAATCTGAAGGTGTAAACACTTCGTTATCTCTAACGTTCATTCTTTCTCTAATGGTTCTTGCCATTCTAGAAAGACCTACACCAAATTGATTGTGTAATTGCTCTCCAACAGTTCTAACTCTTCTGTTACTTAAGTGATCGATATCATCAACAAGCGTTTTAGAGTTAATTAACTCAATAAGGTATTTAATGATAGATATAATATCTTCTCTTGTTAATACTCTTACATCATCAGCTATATCTAAACCAAGTTTTTTATTGATTCTAAACCTTCCTACTTCTCCTAAATCATATCTAGTTTCAGAGAAGAATAATTTATCAATAACTCCTCTAGCTGTTTCAACATCTGGTGGTTCAGCATTTCTAAGCTGACGATAAATGTGTTCTACCGCTTCTTTTTCTGAGTTAGAAGGGTCTTTTTGTAAGGTATTATATATAATTGCAAAGTCAGATGAATTTACATCTTCTTTGTGTAGAATAATCGTTTTAGATCCTGATTCTATAATTTCATCAATATGTTCTTTTTCAATGATAGTTTCACGATCAATAATTACTTCATTTCTTTCGATAGAAACCACCTCTCCAGTATCTTCATCAACAAAATCTTCAACCCATGTTTTAAGCACACGAGCGGCTAATTTTCTACCAATAACTTTTTTCAATCCGGATTTACTAACTTTAACTTCATCCGCCAAATCAAAAAGTTCTAAAATTTCTTTATCTGTTTCAAAGCCTATAGCTCTAAAAAGAGTAGTTACGGGTAATTTTTTCTTACGGTCGATGTAAGCGTACATTACATTATTAATGTCGGTAGCAAATTCTATCCAAGAACCTCTAAAAGGGATAATTCTGGCAGAATATAATTTAGTACCATTAGCATGTTTGCTTTGACCAAAGAAAACACCTGGTGAACGATGTAATTGCGATACGATAACTCTTTCAGCACCGTTAATCACAAAAGTTCCTTTAGGAGTCATATAAGGGATAGTTCCCAAATAAACATCCTGTACAATAGTTTCAAAATCCTCGTGTTCAGGATCTGTACAATACAATTTAAGTTTTGCTTTTAAAGGCACACTGTAAGTTAAACCTCTTTCAATACATTCTTCAATAGCATATCTTGGTGGATCAATAAAGTAATCCAAAAATTCTAGCACAAACTGATTACGAGCATCTGTAATTGGAAAGTTTTCACTAAAAACTTTAAATAATCCTTCTGAAGCTCTATTTTCAGGAGTAGTATCTAATTGAAAATAAGATTGAAATGATTTAATTTGAATATCTAAGAAATCCGGATATTCTAATTGATTTTTGGTTGAGGCGAAATTAATTCGAGAATTTTCCACCTTTTTATCTAATGTATTGTTCATTAGTAGTTTTGAGTTTAGTTTGTTTAAATAATACTTTTATTCTTTAACTAGCGAGACTTACTTTTAAGTACACTAATTTTCTCAAAATGACATTAATTCACTTTGAGACAAACACTATAACTCCTTGTAAATCAACAAATAGATTGCTATTCGTCTCAGTTTTCTATTTACAGAGGTTTATAAAGCAAAAGAGGCTTAGGTAATTTACCCTTATTTTTAAGGGTAAATACCTAAACCTAAATTGGGTTTGTATCAGTTAAATTATTTAACTTCTACTTCAGCTCCAGCCTCTTCTAATTGAGTTTTAAGAGCAGTTGCTTCGTCTTTAGAAACACCTTCTTTTAATGGTTTTGGTGCTCCATCAACTAATTCTTTAGCTTCTTTAAGACCTAAACCAGTTAGTTCTTTAACTAATTTAACTACTGCTAATTTAGAAGCACCACCTGATTTAAGAATTACATCGAATTCAGATTTTTCTTCAGCACCAGCAGCGTCTCCACCACCAGCAGCAGGACCTGCAACAGCTACAGCTGCAGCAGCAGGTTCGATACCATATTCATCTTTAAGTATGTTAGCTAATTCGTTCACATCTTTTACAGTTAAGTTTACTAACTCATCTGCAAGTTTTTTTAAATCTGCCATTTTTGTTTTATTTTAGAAATTTAAATTAATATTAATTGTTTGTTTTTAATTATTTATTCAGAACGTTCTGATAAAGTTTTTACTATACCTGCCAGTTTACCACCACTTGATTTAAGTGCAGATACAACATTCTTAGCTGGAGATTGAAGTAATGCAACAATATCACCGATAAGTTCTTCTTTAGATTTAATGCTTACTAATGCATCTAAATTCTCATCGCCAACATAAATTGCTTCTTCAATATAAGCTCCCTTCAATAATGGTTTATCACTTTTTTTACGAAATTCTTTAATGATTTTAGCAGGTGCATTACCTACTTCAGAAAACATTATAGAAGTATTTCCTTTTAGTGAATTATACAACCCTTCGTAGTCTTTATCAGCTTTTTCAAATGCTTTTTGCAAAAGCGTATTTTTAACTACTTCAAGTTGAATATTACCATTAAAGCAAGTTTTTCTTAACTTAGAAGTTGTTTCGGCATTTAAACCAGCTATATCTGCTAAATAGAATATATTAGCATTGTTTAACTTTTCAGTTAAACCATCGATATACTGACTTTTTTCTTCTCTTGTCATTTTGCTTTTAGGTTAAATTAAATACTTTGTTAAACTTAAAATGATTTAGGTTCAACTTTAACACCCGGGCTCATTGTGCTTGATAATGTGATACCTCTCACATATGTTCCTTTTGCAGATGCCGGTTTTAATTTTAAAATTGTTTGGTATAATTCAGTAGCATTTTGAGCTAATTTTTCAGCTTCAAAAGATGCTCTACCTATAGTAGTATGAATGTTTCCAAATTTATCTACTTTAAAATCTATTTTACCGGCTTTAACATCAGTAACAGCTTTACCTATGTCCATTGTAACCGTACCTGATTTTGGGTTTGGCATTAATCCTCTTGGTCCTAAAACACGACCTAAAGCACCAACTTTACCCATAACACTTGGCATGGTTATAATAACATCAATATCAGTCCATCCGCCTTTTATTTTATCAATAAATTCGTCTAAACCAACATAGTCAGCACCAGCCTCTTTAGCCTCAGCTTCTTTGTCAGGAGTACACAATACTAAAATTTTCACATCTTTACCAACACCATTTGGAAGGGCAACTGTACCTCTTACCATTTCATTAGCTTTTCTAGGATCAACTCCTAATCTAATGCTTATGTCAACCGATGCATCAAACTTTGTAAATGTCATATCCTTAACAAGCTTTGTTGCCTCATCTAAGTTGTATAACTTTTCAGTATCTACTTTAGATAAAGCCTCTTTCATGTTTTTTGTTAATCTAGCCATTGCTGATACAATTTAATAAATTAGTTTTATGCAGGAAAAGTCCCACTTACTTTTAACCCCATACTTCTTGCTGTACCTGCAACCATTTTCATTGCAGATTCAATTTTAAAACAATTCAAATCAGTCATTTTGTCTTCAGCGATTGTTTTAATTTGATCCCAACTAACGGTACCTACTTTTTGTCTATTAGATTCCGGAGAACCTTTTTTCAATTTAGCAGCTTCCATTAATTGAACTGCAGCTGGAGGGGTTTTAATTACGAAATCAAAAGATTTATCAGAATAAACCGTAATAACAACAGGCAATACTTTTCCTGGTTTATCTTGAGTTCTTCCGTTAAATTGCTTACAAAACTCCATAATATTAACACCCTTAGCCCCTAATGCAGGTCCTACCGGTGGTGATGGATTTGCAGCTCCTCCTCTGATTTGCAATTTAATTAATCCACTTACTTCTTTAGCCATTTTTTTACTATTTAGATTTGTACTCGCTCAATTGGAAGCATTATATATATTGAGTCTGTACGATTAATTACTATTTAATATTAACTTTCTTTTTCTACTTGTAAGAAACTTAATTCTAATGGTTGTTTTCTTCCGAAAATTTTAACCATCACTTCTAACTTTCTCTTCTCTTCGTTTATTTTTTCTATTGTTCCTGTAAAACCATTAAAAGGACCATCAATCACTTTAATGTTTTCTCCAACAACAAATGGTATTGTCATTTCTTCCTCACTATCTGCTAACTCATCAACTTTACCTAATATTCTGTTTACCTCAGCCATTCTAATAGGTAATGGATCTCCTCCTTTCTCTGCTCCTAAAAACCCGATAACACCATTCACGTTTCTAATTACGTGAGGCATTTCTCCACTTAAATCTGCTTCAATTAGAATATAACCCGGAAAAAAGTTTCTTTCTTTACTAATCTTTTTTCCATTTCTAATTTGAAATATTTTTTCTGTCGGTATTAATATTTGTGATAAGTTATTACTTAAACCATTTCTAAGAATTTCATCTTCAATGTATTTTTTGATTTTATTTTCTTTACCACTTATCGCTCTAACGACATACCATTTTTTTGTATTCTCTGCCATAGTAATCAAAATAACTTATAAATTTCTTTCATCAATCTGCTAAAAGTACTATCCATCACAAATATGATTAATGCAAATATTACAGATGCAATTAAAACAATGACTGAACTACTTTGTAACTCACTCCATGTTGGCCATGAAACTTTGTGTAACAATTCGTCAGTTGATTCTTTTATATAATTTCCAATTTTAGCCATAATATTTTTTATTCTCTGCACGGGTGGAGAGACTCGAACTCCCAGCCAATGGTTTTGGAGACCACTACTCTACCAATTGAGCTACACCCGTAAAAACTTTATCATTATTAATTAAATTACTGATAAAGTGTACTAATAAAATAAAGTCAAGAAAGGTACCCACTAAAAAGTGGATACCTTTATATTACTTTTACAAAATTCTAGTGTAATTAATTACTTAAGAATTTCAGTGATTTGACCAGCTCCAACAGTTCTACCACCTTCTCTGATTGCAAATCTTAATCCTTTATTTAAAGCAACTGGCACAATCAATTTAACTGTTACCGTTACGTTATCTCCAGGCATTACCATTTCTCTACCTTCTTCTAAGTAAATCTCTCCAGTAACATCTGTAGTTCTTAAATAGAATTGTGGTCTATATTTGTTTTGGAATGGAGTATGACGTCCACCTTCTTCTTTTTTCAAAACATAAACCTCAGCTTTGAATTCAGTATGAGGAGTGATTGAACCTGGTTTAGCGATTACCATACCTCTTCTGATATCAGATTTCTCGATACCTCTTAATAAAAGACCTACGTTATCACCAGCCTCACCTCTATCTAATATTTTTCTAAACATTTCAACACCTGTTACAGTTGATGATAATTTTTCATCACCCATACCTAAGATATCTACTGATTCACCAGAGTTAATAACACCAGTTTCGATTCTACCTGTAGCAACAGTTCCTCTACCAGTAATAGAGAATACATCTTCAACAGGCATTAAGAAAGGTTTGTCAATATCTCTTGGAGGAAGTTCAATATAAGTATCTACTGCATCCATCAATTCCATTACTTTGTCTCCCCATTTTTCATCACCTTCTAATGCACCCAATGCAGAACCTGCAATTACCGGAACATTATCTCCATCATACTCATAGAAAGATAATAATTCTCTGATTTCCATTTCAACTAGTTCTAATAACTCAGCATCATCAACTAAGTCAACTTTGTTCATGAAAACAACCATTCTAGGGATACCAACCTGACGACCTAATAAGATATGCTCTCTAGTTTGTGGCATAGGACCATCAGTTGCAGCAACAACCAAAATAGCACCATCCATCTGAGCAGCACCAGTTACCATGTTTTTTACGTAATCCGCGTGACCTGGACAGTCAACGTGAGCGTAATGTCTGTTAGCAGTTGAATATTCAACGTGAGAAGTATTAATTGTAATACCTCTTTCTTTTTCTTCCGGAGCATTATCGATTGACGAGAAATCTCTCAATTCAGAAAGACCTTTTTTCGCCAATACTGTAGTTATAGCTGCAGTTAAAGTAGTTTTTCCGTGGTCAACGTGACCAATTGTTCCGATGTTTAAGTGTGGTTTGGAACGATCATAATTCTCTTTAGCCATGATTTTAGGTTTATTTTATTGTTTTTAAATTATTATTTATACTTATTTAATTATTTACTTTTCTCACACTCTTTTTACGACACTACGTTAAGAGCCAATGACGGGATTTGAACCCGTGACCTCTTCCTTACCAAGGAAGTGCTCTACCACTGAGCTACATCGGCTAGTAAAATACCGATATAGAAAAAAACAAAAAAAGAGCGGGAAACGGGATTCGAACCCGCGACCCTCAGCTTGGAAGGCTGATGCTCTAGCCAGCTGAGCTACTCCCGCTAATTTTTTATTCGTGGGGAAAGCAGGATTCGAACCTACGAAGGCGTAGCCAACAGATTTACAGTCTGTCCTCGTTGACCGCTTGAGTATTTCCCCAACGTTTTTTTCATCGTTTTTAAAGAACTGAGCCAGTAGAGGGACTCGAACCTCCGACCGGCTGATTACAAATCAGCTGCTCTACCAACTGAGCTATACTGGCTTTTACCGTTTTTACAAAAAAAAACAGACCTCTCCGTAAAAAGGTCTGCAAATGTATAAAAGATTTTATTTTAAACAAACAATAATTTAATTTTTTTTTATCACACTTTTTTTAGCTTCTCTTTATGCTTCTTTAATTGCCTTCTAAGTGCCTCAACAGCAGCATCAGTAGCCTCTTCAAAAGACTTGCATTGTTTCTTTGCAAAAGCATCACTTCCGGGTATCAAAAGCTTAATTTCTGCTACTTTGTTTTCAGCTTCGGGGGTGTTTTCTAACTTTAATATCACTTCACTGTCTATTATCTTGTCATAAAACACACTTAATTTGTTTACTCTTTCTTGTATAAAAGCAATTAATTTTTTGTCTGCATCAAAATGTACCGATGTAATTTTAACATTTACTTTCATGTTTCCTCCTTTTTTAATTATGCTCTCGGATGAGCTTGTTTGTATATTGTTTTTAATTTTTCTATTGTATTGTGTGTGTAAACTTGTGTTGCAGATAAACTAGCATGACCTAAAATTTCTTTTATCGTATTTAGCTCTGCTCCTCTGTTTAACATGTGTGTGGCAAATGTATGTCTTATAACATGTGGACTTTTTTTACCTACTGTAGTTACAAGGCTAAGGTAGTTATTTACTATTCTATAAACAAGTTTTTCATATATTTTCTTACCTCTTTCTGTTAAAAATACATAATTGGAATCGGTAGGGATTTCGGCTCTATACATAAGGTAATTTTGAAATAATTTTATAAATTCATTGGTAATAGGAATAACTCTTTCTTTATTTCTTTTTCCTAACACTTTTATAGATAAATTATAGGTGTTAACATCACTTATTTTTAA
Organism: Vicingaceae bacterium; assembly: GCA_036567945.1. Classification (GTDB taxonomy): domain Bacteria; phylum Bacteroidota; class Bacteroidia; order Flavobacteriales_E; family Vicingaceae; genus BRH-c54. The sequence goes on along the minus strand of DATCTM010000006.1, from coordinate 15,781 downwards.
GTTCATCAATTCACTTAAACGAATACCTGTTAAATAAAATAATTCCATTATTAGTTTATCTCTTTGTCCTTCAAATGTATCTTCAAATTCTATAGCAGAAAACAGTTGGCTGATTTCATTTTCATTAACAAATACCGGAAGTCGTTTGGATGTTTTAGGAACTACTACTTTTAACAAGGGATTAGTTGTTACTAGCCCATTTTTCATCAAATACTTATAGATTGACTTTAATGATGAAATTTTTCTATTAATAGTTGTTGATGTGTTTCCTTCCTCTATTAAAGAAACTATCCATGAGCGAATAATGGATGTGTTGATTTCTGACCACTCGTTTACAGCAAAAGCATGTAGGGCGTATTGGGTAAATTGTTCTAAATCGTTTTTATAAGCAGTAACAGTATGGTGGGAATATCGTTTTTGATGCTGAATGTAATCGCAAAATTGCTGTGCCTGATTTATCATAATTATAAAACTGCTTTAGAGCTTATTGAACGAATTTAATTTAAAAATGTTATCTAAAACAGAGTAAAATTAATGATTTTTAACTACCCCATATCTCCCATGCTTTTTCAGCTTGAAGTTTGAGCATTTGCTCTCCATTAATGGTCAGTGCTCCTCTTTTTTTTCCTTCTTTCAAAAAAGCAGTTTCTATAGGATTATAAACCAAATCGTATAACAAATGATTGGATGTTATGGCACTATAATTTAGTGGTGGTTTTTCTTCCACATTTGGGAAAGTCCCCAATGGCGTAGTGTTTACTATTAATAAAAAAGAAGCTAATATGTTTTCATTCAGCTCATCATAACCAAAATGATTTTCTCCTTGTGGAGTTCTGGATACAAAAGCAGTAATTATTCCTAATTCATTTAACACATATGCTACTGCTTTTGAAGCTCCTCCTGTCCCTAAAATTAATGCTCGTTGATGCTGGTTTTCTAAAAATGGTTTTAACGATTGTTTAAATCCATATACATCAGTATTGTATCCTTTCTTTTTTCCGGTTTGCTTATCTATATATATAGTATTAACTGCTCCTATTTTTTGAGCTTGTTCGTCTATTTCATCTAAATAAGGTATAATTTGTTCTTTGTATGGAATAGTTACATTCAATCCACAAAGGTTAGGGTGTGCTAAAAAAAAATCCTCTACTTGACTAATATCATTCAGTTCAAAATTTTCATACACTGCATCGATGTTTTCTCTTTTAAACTTTTCTTCAAAATATTTTTTGGAAAATGAATGTGAAAGTGTTTTTCCTATTAGTCCGTATTGTTTCATTAAAAGTTACAGGTTTGAGGTTTGAAATTTTCGCACATTAAAATTCACACATTAATCACTTTTCTACAACAATAAATTCTGTTCTTCTATTTTTAGCTCGTCCTTCTTCGGTATCGTTGGAAGCAATTGGTTGGGTTGAGCCAAAACCTTTTGAAGACAATCTTGATGGGTCAATATCTTCTAACAGCAAATAGTCATACACAGCTTTGGCTCTTCTTTCTGATAGCTCTAAGTTGTCTTGCGGATTACCCACATTATCGGTATGTCCGTTAATAGCAATTTTAACTGTTGGATTAGTTTTTAGAAAATCAATAAATTCATTCAACACCAACATAATTTTAGGAGTAATTTCATACGAATTAGTTGCAAAATTAATATCGTTAATGGTATGAGCAGAACCAACCTCTATTGGTTTTACTTCCATTTTTTTGGTTTGAATAGGTTTTCCTACCACAATTTCGTTAGAAGAAATTAACTGAGAAGTAAACGCATAGCCTTTCTTTTTAGCAGTAAGCATAATATCTTCATCTTTATCTACCCTAACAACCCCAACATAGGAGCCTGTTTCTTTATCAATAACAGCTTCTACTTCTTGGTTGGTTTTAGTATTTTTTAGCATTACTTGAGCTCCTTCAGGAACTTTTCCGGTATTGTCTAAAATTTCACCATTTATAAAAAGTACTTCTTCCGGTCGAGCTTCTTCATATAATTCAAAAGAAAAAATATCAAGTTGTTTATCTTCACTCATAGAACTATAATAAGCATAATCTCCATCTTTACTTACCACAAAACCATGCTCGTCTTTGTCGGTGTTAATAGGGTATCCAATATTTTTCGGTTTATTGAATTTCCCGGTAGTAGGATCCATTTTTGAATAAAAAATATCGTAACCACCAATACCAATATGCTCATTAGAAGAAAAATACAAGGTATAACTATCGGAATGCATAAATGGTGATTTTTCATCTCCCGGAGTATTGATAGGATATCCTAAATTAATTGGATCTCCCCAAGAACCATCAGGTTGACGCTCACATTTGTATATATCCATATCTCCACCAAAAGGATTTACCACCCTTGTAAAGTACAATGTTTTATTATCGGATGAAATGGATGGCTGAGCCTCCCAAGTTGTTGGAGTGTTAATGTGACTTCCAATAGATTCTAATTTTGACCATTCCCCATCTTTATATTCTGTAAAATAGATATCAGCATTATCAAACATTTGCCCTAAACCTGCTCTATCTTCTCCTCTGTATGGAATTACCTCAACCAAAGTTATAAAAAGCAACTTATTATCTACAGCAACACTCACACCACCTTGATACTGACCTAAATTAAATGGAGAAGGCATAGGCATTCCGCTAGTGAATTTATTTACACCCATTTTTCTACTTTGCACAAACACCTCTTTACTTCCCCCATCAAAAGAATTTTTATCTTCATGTGGCATGTTTCGAGTGTAAAACAAAAACCTATTATCTGGTGACAACATGGGTAAATATTCATTGTTTTTACTTGATGGCCCTTCTAACTTAACGGGATCAAAAGGAACAGTATCTTTAATTAATTTGAAATAAGTTGCTATATCTTCCAACCTCTCGTGAGCATAACGCTCGTCTTTTTTATAAGCATTTGGTGAAGCCATTATTTTTTGAAAATAAGGTTGGGCTTCAGCATATTTTCGTTGACCAAAATAATAATTTCCCAACTCCATAGCATGGAAAAAGTTTCGGTATTCCGGACAGATTTCAACAATCTTTTTCCAGTAATCTATCTTAATTTTAGTGTATTGTTGAATTCCGCTTGCATCTCCACTATTATAAGCTCGTTCAACACTTTTATCGGCAAGGTTTGCCAACTCATCATAAGCCTCTAAATAATTGGGATCAATTTTAATAGCTTCTATTAATAAGGTCTTTTTATCATTAAAAGAAGCTGTCCTAGCATTCTCGAAATATTTTATCGCTTTTTTCTTGGGTTCAGGACAATTTTCTTCCTGAGCATATACACCCGAAAAACATAAAATTGTAATTGCTAAAAATATATAGTTACTCACCTTTTTCTTATTTAAAAACCTAATAGAAAACCTGACAAACTGCTGAAGCCTGTCAGGTTTAAATTATTTCAATAATTAAACCAAAATGGTAAATTATTTTTCTTCTACTTTTTGCATCATGTCATCCGCTTCTTGTTTTGCTTTAGAAACTAATGCATCTGCTCTTTTATTGCCTTCATTTTCTATTCCTACGGCTTTTTTCTCCGCTTCATCTTTAATTTTTTGAGCAGCCTTCTCTGCAGCGATTTTCTTAAGCGGATTACTTCCCGCTTGTTTAATTAAATCTTGAGCTTGTTTATCAGCCTCAGCTCTTACTTTATCAGCAGCAGCTTTTGCCTCATCTCTAATTTTTTGAGCATTCTTTTCTGCTTCAGCAATTAATTTATCAGCTTGTTCTCTAGCTTTTTTCTTAGCTTCTTCCTTTGCTTTATCCACCTCTTCAGTAATTTTTTCTTTTACTTGCTCTTTAATTTCGTCTTTAATATTTCCTACTGCATCTTTTAAACTCACACTCACTTTAGGATCGTCAAACGTACCTTTCATCAATACGTCTACACTAACTGTTTCAGCAGATTTCAAGCTCATTCCTAAGCCGGCAGCCTGACTGTTTAACTTATTTAAAGCATCACCGGCTCCTAATTCTTTAGTAGGTGTTTTTAAGGTCATTTTATAATCTATAGATTGATCAAATCCATTAGAACCTGACATTGTTCCTGTGGTTTTGCCCAATTTAACATCAAACGGCTCAATGATTACTCTACCATCTTTAAAAGCATATTTAATGTTGGCATCATTCACTTCCAATACTCTTAAATTATCATTTTTAAGAGCATCAGCCAATTGATTCATTGCTTTTACATCTTCCACTTTTATATTTTTGGTAAGCATATCTCCATTTCCAGTAAGTGAATTCATATCCGGCATCATTTCTTTATCCAAAACTCCTGAAACAATCATACTTGTATTAAATCTACCTTTAGCATTTTTAGCATAAGGAGCCATTGTTTCAATTGTATTAAATGTGCTTACTACTGTTGCTACATCAAAATCTTGAATTGCCATATCGAAATTAAATCCTGGTGCATCAGGATTGGTAGTTTCATAATATCCGTTCATCATCATTTTTCCTCCCAATAAGTTCATTGCAACATCTTTCATGCTCACTTTTTGATCTTTTACAGTGATTAATCCTTTCATATCGGTAATTTCCATATTATCATAAATCACTTTGTTTAGGGTGGATGTTAAACTAAAATCGATATTTTTTGGAACTTCAACAACTGCTAATGGTTCTTCTACTGCTTCTGTACCTTCTGTTGCGGCTACTTCTTCTTCAGACATAAATTCATTTAAGTCCATTACAGTAGAATTAAACATAAAATTCCCTGTTAACACATTAGTACTATCATCTAACACATAAGCAATGAAATTTTCAATTTTTCCATTGGCGTGCATGTCCGATTTTCCTATTTGAGCATCAAAATTAGCTAACTCAACAAATTGTGGAGAGAAATTTAACGTCATTCTTTGCAACAACACATCATATGGAAGTGAATCGCTTTTGTATAACATATCGGTAATGCCAAAGCTACCTTTAGCTTCAAACTCTTCGTACCTTTCATTATCTATAGAAGACATTTTTCCTTTTAAGGTTACATCTGCATTAATTTTACCGTTCATTTCGTCACCTGCTTCCATTGGCATTACATCTTTAACAGAAGCTAAATCTAATTTAGCCATTAAGTTGGCATCAATGTTAGGATCGGAAATTGGTGTGCTTAATTTCATCTTCATTTCTACAGGATTTCCTGCCATTTCCATGTAAAAACGTTTTAAGTTAATCAAGGTATTATCTTCACTTCCACCCGGATTTGAAATAGCTAAATCCACATGAATGTTATTTACTGCTTTAGGTAAATCAGGATATTTAAACATGGCTTTTTCTACCAATAAATCTAAGCCGAAAGCAGGTAAAGCAGTTTCTGTCATTTTTCCTTTAGCAAATCCATTCAAAGCTAATTTTCCTTCTGTTTTTACGGATGCAAAATCGGTCATAAATACAGCAGGAACCAGCGATAAAATATTTTTGAAATCGGTTTTTTGAGCATTAAAAGTAATGTCCATATCTATATCGTCATTGTCTTCAAAAATGGCTACCCAACCATCAAAACCTAAAAATAATTCGTTTAATCTAAATTGATTATCGGTAAAAGTAAATTTACTATTAGCCAAATCTGCTTTAATGATGGCATCAGCTTCTACATTCGCTTTTTTGAAATACGCTACATTATCCATAGTCAGATTTAACTCTTCTATCACTGTTTTAGTAACTAAATCGGTTACATCCTGAGTCATATCTCCCGAAAGATTGAAATTTAGCCCAATAATAGATGTGGTTAAATTCATAGTAGCATCTTCATAAATTACTTTTGCGTTTTTAATGGTTAAATCTTGTAAATTCAATTTGAAAGGACTCGCTTCTTCCTCCACTACTTCTTCTTCAACTTGTTCAGTTGCTTTAGCAATATCCCAATTAGCCGAAGTATCTGCCAATACAATTGCGTTAATTACCGGATCTTCGATATAAATAGATTTAACTTTAATTTCATCACCACTAATTACACTCATTAAATCCACCCTTAATGATAGGTTTTTGATATTTGCCAACTGCGTTCCTTCAAATTTATCAACACCATCAACAGTAACGTTATTAATAGAAAAATTGAAATTGGGAAAAGTGCTTAATAAGCCCATATCAAACTCACCAAAATCTACTTTTGCATTAAGGTTAGCATTAGCTTGTTCTTTTACTATAGTTATTATTTTACCTTTAAACATAAAAGGCAACGAAATAATTAAAATCAATAAAACTAATAAGGTTATTCCTGTAATTTTCAGTACTTTTTTCATAGTTGTTCTTGTTATTTGGGTGTATATTATTTTGTTAAATAATGAATTGCTAAATTAATTAAAGTTTTGTCATAATAAAACAACACACCAAAAGAGTTTTTATAGCCGACAAAAAACCACATAGATTAATATAATTTTATTCTAAAATCTAATGCGTTAATAAAAATTTAAAATTGATAGCTCAGAAATAAATAAAGATTTCTAATTTCGTAAAAAAATAAATTTACAATGGAAAATATAGAAGCAAATAAATTAATAGAGAAAATTCAGAAAGACATTAATAAATCAGGAATTGACGCAAAAAAAACAGTTGAAGCCTTAACACAACTTAGAACTTACGCTCTTGAAGAACAAGACCCTACTGCTACAAAAGTATTACGTTTAGCTTACGAACACATTCAAGAACACGGTACATTTAATATCCCTATTCCTGCTGATGAATTGGTTGCTGACAACGATGATGACGAACCGGAGTTAATTGAAAACTCTATTGAAACAGATGAAGAAAGAACCGAGAGTTTAGCTTACATGCTTTCTTTATTACTAGACAGACACAATCCAAACAACAGACAAGAGTTATTTGAATACAGAGATGCACTAAAAAATTATTAATTCAATTTATTATTATATTAAAAAGAAAAGCAGCCAATTGGCTGCTTTTCTTTTTAATAATTTTCTATAGCTAAATACTAAGAACTACTCTTAGATTTATTTCTTCTCCAATTATTTCTACTACCGTTATTTTTCGGTTTAGCTTTTTGTCCGTTATTGCTTTGTGGTTGTTTTGTAGAAACTAACTCCACTTTACTTTCATCTACATAAGGATGAGTAGAAACCACAGGAATTTGTTGCTTAATTAATTTTTCAATGTCTTTTAAATAAGGTCTTTCTTCTATATCGCAAAAAGAAATGGAAATTCCACTGGCACTTGCTCTTCCTGTTCTACCAATTCGGTGTACATAAGTTTCTGGTACGTTGGGCAAATCATAATTAATTACCAATGCCAATTCCGAAATATCAATACCACGAGCAGCAATATCGGTAGCTATTAACACTTTTGTTTTTCCTTCTTTAAAATTACTTAACGCTCGTTGCCTTGCATTTTGCGATTTATTTCCATGTATGGCTTCGGCTGTAATGTTAGCTTTTGATAGTACCTTAACTACTTTATCGGCTCCGTGTTTGGTCCTTGCAAATACCAATGTAGAAACCGCATTTTCTTCTTTTAACACATATACTAATAATTTGGTTTTGTCTGCTTTACTTACAAAATAAACGGCTTGACCTACTCTTTCGGCAGTGGCTTGCTCTGGTTTTACAGTAACGCTTTCATAATTTCCTAAAATCTTACCCGAAAGCTCCACTATGGTTTTAGGCATAGTTGCCGAAAAAAACAACGACTGACGTTTTACAGGAAGTTTGGTAATTAGTTTTTTAATATCGTGCACAAAACCCATATCTAACATTTGGTCAGCTTCATCTAATACAAAATATTCTACATTTTTAAGCGAAATAAACCCTTGGTTCATTAAATCTAACAAACGCCCCGGTGTTGCCACTAACACATCAACACCTCTTCTTAATGCATTGGTTTGCGAGCCTTGTTTTATCCCTCCAAAAATTACCGTATTGCGAATATCTGTATGTTCACCATATTCAGTAAAATTATCGGCTATTTGTATGGCTAATTCTCTTGTTGGAGTTACTATCAATGCTTTTATTTGGCGTTGATTTCTATTTCGGGTTTTATCTAAATACAATTGTTGTAAAATAGGAATAGCAAAAGCAGCTGTTTTTCCTGTTCCTGTTTGAGCACAGCCTAATAAATCTTTACCTTTTAATAAAATAGGAATGGCTTGTTCTTGAATTGGTGTTGGATGAGTGTATCCTTTTTGTTGTAATGCCTTTAGAATAGGCTCTATTACTTCTAGTTCTTTAAATGTCATATACTGCAAAAGTAGGTTATTTAGTTGAATAAAGATGCTTTTGCAGATGGAGATAAAAATGAGTGGGGTTTTAGTAGTTTTATTTTAAATATATTTTTATAGAAATTCATAGCTCTATATCTTCAAAAGTATCCCAATGAATTTTTAAGAAATTTCTGTTTAATTCTATAATTAAATGCTCTTTACTTATTTCAAAATCATGTAATTCTTTCTTGATATAACATTCTATAGTTCCAGCATGATAACCCTTTATACATATAAGTTGGAAAATAAAGTCAGGTTTATATGTGTTTGCCAAAATAAACCAATGATTTTTTTCAATGACACCATCATGTTCATAATCAAATTTAAAAGTACTGCCAGATCTGTACATAATTTTTAAAATTTTAATTAGCTCTTAAATATTTAACTCATAAAGCAGGACTTTACGCTAATATGTTCTATAAGTTAATTTATATGTATCTTTAATCAATTCCATTTGATAAATTTGGACATTACTTCCCTCAAAATGATTTAGTATTAAATCTTTTTGTTCTTTACTCATTCTAATTCCAAAATATATTGCTTTTAAAGCAGAAGCTTGATAATTATTTCTTCCAATTTTGTCTGTAATGATTCTAATTTCTTCTTCATGTGCCCATGCTTTAGATTTACAGCCTCCTTTTTTACTAATAATTGATTTCCCTTTATCCTTTTTTATTCTATCAAAATCTGCTGTATTAATTATTGATGGTTTATCTTGATATTGAACATCAATTCTATATCTATACTTTGAACGCTCCTCTGGTTTTAATAATTCATCTAAATCATATTCAATACAAAATCCTTTATGAGAATTAGCATATAGTGCCCACATAGTTTCATTTAATTTATTTTTAGAAAGAGAATAGTACCCAACATTTCTATCAAGCCTATCAAGTAAATTTCCTAAGGTTGCTATAAGATTGTTTCGATTTGAAATTACATCATAAGAATTCTGTTTATTCTTACGTTTTATTAATTTATCTATTTCTTTCTTGTAGGATTCGCTATCCACAAAAGTTTCAAAAGGATCATTTAACTCTTCAGCTAAAGGTGAATAAAAATAATCTTGAAATAAAGCATCTATATCATTTTCATTACCATTTCTATATTTAAAAACATTCATATATGATTTTTAAAAAATATTATTGCATTACATTAAATATTTAAAAAGTAGCATAATTACAATTACTACTGTTATTACCTGTAATGGATACTTATATTTTCTATAAAATCGCTTTGTATATGCTCTTCTAATCGCATAATTTATTGTACTAAAATTATAATTAACCTTTTTTATATAATCCTCCGCAACCTCTTTCCCGAAAAGGTCAACCATTTCATCATACGTACTTTTTGGTATTCTATTAAAATCCATCACTCAACAAATTTACTTTTAAAAAGTATTAATTCATAAACAAAATATTCAAAACATATCCCCCCCCACCCTAAACAAACAATTTTTTGTTAAAAACACGTTATACTCATAAGGAATTGGCTCAATTTTAGCCTTAATTTTATAGCACATCAATTAATTGTATTTCATGAAGCGTTTCATAAGTTTTTCTTTTTTGTTATTTCTTGCCTCAAGTGCTTTTGTTGAGCCGACTATGGAAGTTCCCAAGCCAAAAAATACGCAACCAGAATTTATCATTAATGAAACTCCTTGGGCTGATTCACTTATCCAAACGCTAACGTTAGATGAAAAAATTGGTCAGCTGCTAATGGTAGCTGCTTATTCTAATAAGGATGATAAACATGTTGCAGAAATTGAAAAACTAATTATCGAAAACCACATCGGTGGATTAATTTTTATGCAAGGTGGTCCTGTTCGTGAGGCAACGCTTTACAACCATTACCAACAAAAAAGCAAAATACCTTTACTGATTTCCATTGATGGCGAATGGGGCTTGGCAATGCGATTGGACAGTACTATTAAATATCCGTGGCAAATGACTTTAGGAGCTATTCAAAACAATGATTTAATTTATCAGATGGGAATGGATATTGGCGAACAATGTAAACGACTAGGTATTCAGGTAAATTTTGCTCCCGTGGTAGATATTAATGTTAATCCTAAAAATCCTATTATTAATGCTCGTTCCTTTGGCGAACAAAAAGAAAATGTTGCCCTAAAAGGAATTGCCTACATGCAAGGAATGCAAGCTGTAAAGGTAATGGCTAATGCCAAACATTTTCCCGGACACGGAGATACGGATAAAGACTCTCATAAAGCCCTACCTGTTATTAATCACTCTAAAAGCAGAATGGACAGTATAGAACTTTATCCATTTAAAGAATTAATCAACAAGCAATTAGCCAGTATAATGGTGGCGCACTTAGATATTCCCGCTTACGCAGAAGAAGCAGGAACTGCCACTACCTTATCGAAAAACGTGGTAACGCATTTGTTAAAAGATACCTTGGGTTTTAAAGGATTAATTTTTACGGATGCTTTGAATATGAAAGGCGTTAGCAATTTATTTCCTCCGGGAGTGGTGGATGTAAAAGCCTTATTAGCAGGAAATGATGTCTTGCTTTTTTCAGGCGATGTACCTACAGCCATTACTGAAATAAAAAAAGCCATTGAAAATGGAGAGATTTCCGAAGAAGAAATTACTACCCGTTGCCTGAAAATATTAAAAGCCAAAGAATGGACAGGCGTTCATAAAAACAAGCAAATAGCTACTAAAAATCTTTACAACGACTTAAACAAAAAAACCTACGAAGTACATAACAAAAAGCTGTTTCATGCTGCTTTAACGGTACTTAAAAACGATGCTGACATTTTACCCATAAAAACTTTAGACACGCTTAATATTGCTAGTTTAAGTATTGGTAATGAAGGAGACAATCATTTTCAGCAAACCTTAGATTTATATACCAACATCACTCATTATTCTGCTGAAGATATCTCTAAAGAAGACACGCTTAAACTCTTAAAAAACCTTAGCAAGCATAACTTGATAATTATTGGCCTTCACAAATCAGATAAACATCCTTGGAAAAAATATGATATTGATGCTACTACTAAATCATTTATTGCCAAGCTACAAGAAAAAACAAAGGTTGTCCTTACTGTTTTTGCCAATCCCTACAGTTTAATAGATTTTCCTGAAGCAGAACAAACTGACGGATTAATTATGGCTTATCAAAATAATCCTTATTCCCAAAGTGGAGCGGCTCAACTTATTTTTGGAGCTATTGGTGCCAACGGAAAATTACCTGTAAGTGTTTCCGAAAACTTAGTTGCAGGAACAGGTATTGACATTCATCCTATTGGCAGATTGGCTTATGGCGAACCTGAAGATGTTGGTTTACGTACCGAAGATTTATACCGTATAGATTCTATTGCTTTATCTGGAATTCTAGAACAAGCTTACCCCGGTTGTCAGGTTTTTGTAGCTAAAAACAACAAAGTAATTTATCACAAAGCATTTGGACATCATACTTATGACAATAAAATTCCTACCACCATTAATTCTATTTACGATGTGGCTTCGGTAACAAAAATTTCTGCTTCGTTGTTGGGGTTAATGCAATTGCAAGATAAAGGTAAACTAAGTTTAGACCTCAACTTATGTGATTATTTGTCGGATTTAATCCCTGATAGTTCTGAATATGGCAACCTTAATTTAAGAGAAATTTTGGCTCACCAATCGGGCTTACAAGCTTGGGTTCCATTTTATGTTAAAACCATGCGAAATGGTGTGCTAGATTCTGTAATTTACAGCAAAGATTCTACTGTTTATTATCCTTACAGAGTTGCCGAAAACCTTTATATTAATCAGGAATATCCCGATTTTATTTTTCAACGCATATTAAGAGGCCCTATAAAAACCAAAGAATACCGATACAGCGATTTAGGCTATTATTTTATGATGAAAATTATTGAAAAACAATCGGGAAAATCCTTATCACAATATGTAGATGACGTTTATTCACAAATAGGAATGAGCACTGCGGGATATATTCCGAGAAGAAAATTTCCATTAGACAGAATTGTGCCAACGGAAAACGACAAAATTTTCAGAAAACAACTTATCCATGGTGATGTTCATGACCCTGGTTCGGCAATGATGGGCGGAGTTGGCGGACATGCAGGTGTATTTTCTAATGCCAACGACATGGGTAAATTAATGCAAATGTATTTAAACAAAGGTTATTATGGTGGTAAAAGATACATTAGTGAGGAAACTCTAAATGAATACATTAAATGTCAGTTTTGTGATGAAAGTGACAACCGTAGAGCTGCAGGTTTCGACAAACCAATGATGGAAGGTGGCGGACCAACTTGTAATTGTGTTTCTTTTGACAGTTTTGGTCACTCAGGTTTTACAGGAACACTTGTTTGGGCTGATCCTGTAGAGCAAGTGGTTTATGTTTTTATGTCTAACAGAATACACCCTGATGCGGAGAATAAAAAATTACTAAAAATGAATATTAGAACAGATATTCAACAAGTAATTTATGATGCCATAAATAAGCAAAAACAATTAGTGGATTAGTTTTACAGATGTATTACAGATGAGATTTAATTGTCCGTCACAATAAATTAATTATCTGACTGTAATCTTTTAATAAGTGCTTTCATTTCTGCTATTTCTTTTTCTTGAGCCTTTATAATTTCATCTGCTAACTCCCTTACTTCCGGGTCTTTTATATCTGCCCTTTTACTCGTAAGAATAGCTATTGAATGATGTGGAATCATTCCCTTCATATACAATACATCTCCAACCGGAACTTGTGCTCTTACCAAACTTAAAGCACTTATAAAAAGAATTAAACTGCCCATAACAATAGCAATATTTTTCTTTTTATCCTTGTACATGTTTAGCATAAATAATAGCATTATCACTGCCATTGCAGAAATCCCTAAACAAGCCATGTAAAAACGAGTAAGACTAAAATAAACGTGGTCTATTTCATAGGTATTAAAATACATTGTAATGTACATTGCAATAAAGGATCCTAACAACATCAATGCGAATTTTGTATATTGACCTTTATTTTCTTTGTTCTGATTCATTCTGTGATTATCTTCCATTTTCTTATTTTTAGGTTAATATATTTCTACGTATGTAGTTAATTATTTCAAATATACATTTTTTTACTCTCTTTAAAAAGGGTATTAAGCGTTCCTTTTAAGCAAACTTCCATATCTGTAAATAGAAGTTTTTAATATAGTTCGCATAGCCATAGAAATCTATCTTTAAAAAGACATAAATTCTGTTAAGCTAAATTTCATTACCTTTGGTAAAGTAAAAAATTACTAATTACAACAATTACTTAGCAAGTAAATTACTATTGACATCCATTTTAACCCACACACAATTATGCTATTAACCGAAGATAAAATAAAATCCGCTCTCCTTCAATTAAACAACTGGAAACTACTAGATAATCGTATTGAAAAAAAATTTGTTTTCACTGATTTTTTAGAAGCCATGAAATTTATGAATGCTGTTGCAACTATTGCCGAAGAAATGCAACACCACCCTGAATGGAATAATGTTTATAATAAAGTAACAGTAACATTAACTACGCACGATGCCGGAGGTATTACTCAAAAAGACATTACCTTGGCTGAAAAGATGGATGAAATTGAAAATTCGATTTGATTTCTCCTAAGATATTTTACCCTCCTTCAAAACCTCCATCAAAATCTCTCTGGTAATTTTCTTGTCTTTTCTTTTGCTGATTAATTCTATAGGAGAAACTTAAACGAGCCCAACGTGTTCTCCATTGTCTTTCATTTACAGAAATGAAATTATCTCCTTCTGAAGTTCCTCTCCATTTACGTGTATTAAAAATATCGTTCACATTAAAAGTGATTGTTCCTTTACCTTTTAGCAAATCGAAGGAAAAACCGGCATCTAAAGAATACATTGCTTTGTCACTTCCTTGTACTTCCTGACGAGGAGCTCTATAAAAAGCTGATGCTTGTAAATTCACTTTCTTTTTTATTGTCCATTTTGAGTTTAACCTCGTTGACCAAGTATAAGTATCTGCATCATAACGTTGGTTATTCAATTCACCTTCCTGAATTTCTCTAAAAAAGTTAAAACTTCCTCTTACACTCCATACTTTAAACGGCTCGTAAGAACCAGAAAACTCAACACCATAAGCATCTCTTGTGCCTAAGTTATAAGGCAACCGCATGGTATTTCCTTCATCATCAGGAACAATAATTCTGGTAATAACATCTGTGGTATATCGGTAATAAACACTAGAAAGCAAAGAGCCTTTTTTCCACATTTTTAAATATCCTGCTTCATAAGAATTTGAAAATTCAGGATTTAAATTGGGGTTTCCAGTAAAAACATTTCTGGCATCGCTAAAACTAAAAAAGGGCAATAAATACCAATGTCTCGGACGTTGAATTCTCTTACTATAACTCAACTGAACTGAATTATCTTTTTTTAATTCATACGAAAAATGTACACTCGGAAACAAATTGAAATACTGTCTATTATTTTCTTCATCTGTTAGTTTTAACAGAGTAGTTACATCGGAATATTCAGCCCTTACACCCAACTGATAAGAAAATTTCTTTTTTACTTTGTTACCAAACATCATGTAGGCAGCATAAATGTTCTCATTATATTCCATATCGTTATAAAAACCTGGTAAGGCTTCAAATTGTTGAGAAGCATCATTAAAAGTCCCTACTCCATAAGGATTAGTAAGCGTTCTTAAGGTAGATTTTAAACCTGTTTCAAATTTTCCTTCTTTATATGGATGAACATAATCTGCTTGAAACAACCAATCGTCAGACTTTTCATTGTTAAACACACTTTGCACAGAGTTTTGAGAGGCATCAGTAGAGTTTTGGTAAATAAAAGAATCTTCAAAATCCATTGCTCCCGATTTTTGAGCGTCTATGGTAAACAATCTGTTTTTCTGCTTAAAAGTTTTTCTGTAATTAAAAGAAACATCATAAGAAGAAAGGTCTTTATCTTCTACCTCATCTCTGTTTACCACTTGTGTAGGAATTCCTAAACTATTATAATCAGAGTATTGAAGTTCCACACTGTTATCAGCATCTCCAACATTAAAACTCCCTGAAAGTGTTACAGAATTATGCTCATTAATATCATAACTTGTTCCTGCTCTAAAATTGTGGTTAATGGTATTTCGCTCATTTTTAGAAACACTTTCATAACTAAAAGAAGTATCTTGGTAAAAGAAACGTTGTGTAGAAATACTTGTACCGGGAGATTCCCTATAATTTACTCCGTATCCGAAAAAATAGTTAATCTTTTCTTTTTTAATGTTTAAATTAAACCCTCCACCGTAGTTACTAGGGTAACCTACATCAACATTTACAGAACCATTTATGCCTTCTCTTTTGTCTTTTTTAAGAATAATATTAATGATTCCTACCTCTCCCTCAGCATCGTATCTTGAAGACGGATTGGTAATTACTTCAATTTTTTCAATCTGGTTTCCTTGCAATTGCTTTAATGCCTGAGAAGTACTCATACCTGTCATTCCGGAAGGTTTACCATTAATTAAAATCCTTACGTTTCCACTTCCTCTTAAACTCACATTTCCATCAATATC
>DATCTM010000005.1:0-9489 GCA_036567945.1 Vicingaceae bacterium | reverse complement strand
TGAGAAACACTTTGGTCAATTTTAAGTTCTTTTGTTAATGCACTTTTAACCGAAAAATGGATGTTGTTGCCTTCTTTTTCAATACTAACAATTTGCCCTAAATCTTCTATAATTCCTGTAAACATACTATGGTTTTGATACGCCTTTATTTCTGAGCAAAGTTACAAAACCTTTAATGATTCTCGGTTTTGTTCCTTCAAGGGTGAGTTCATTTACTTTGCATAAATAATAATAGGTTCCATCAGGAACATCGGCTCCATTGTCTTTGTGGGTACCGTCCCATTTAAAATCGGGTTCGGTAGCTTTGTAAATAACTTGTCCCCAACGATTAAAAATTTCTAAATCTATGGAACCAATATATTTAAAAGGAAAGGCTTGGAAAAAGTCATTCATGCCATCACCACCCGGAGTAAATATGTTAGGTAAGTCATAATTCGGACAGTTATCTACACAAACGGAATCGCTAAAAGCACTTTCGTTACCTACAGAATCAATACCTGTAATTACATAACATCCGGCAATAGAGAATAAATTGCTATGTAAATAATTGGAAATATTATTGTCATTAATAGTGGCAATTAATACATAATCGCCATCAAGAGAATCTTTTTTGTAAAGATTAAAACTCAGCACATCATCAGCACAAGAGCCAAAAGAGGTTTGCCAATTCAGTTCGTTTTGTTGTAAATCACAATCGGCATTAATAGTTAATACAGGCGGACAAGGTTTAACATTGTCTATTGGTTGCCCGCAAATTTCTTGTGAGTAGTTAATGATAGGAAATACGATATCGGGAGAGGAATACCCACCAATACTTTTTACTTTGTAGCAATAGGTTGTTAGGTTAGATAACCCGGTATCTGTATAAGTAGCGTTAGAAGTAATGTCCAATGAGTCAAAAAGTAAGGTAGTAGTATTTTGTCTGTAAATGACGTGTTGTGTATTTGTCCAAGGTACATTTTCATTCCAAACTAAGGTTAATTGATTGTCTGAAGGCACTAACGTAAGGTAAATTGAAGAAGCGACAGTAGATTGTCCCATCAATTCCCTTGTACCGTTGGTTAAATTATAAATATCAACACGATAATAATATTGAAAATCTTTGGTGTTGAGGTTAATGTCGGTATAAGTTGTGTCATTAATACTTGCAGTAGAATCTATCAGCACCATGTTGCTTGTGTTTTGAACACCTCTATAAATTAAATATCGGTAAGGTCCGGGATAGATGGTAGTATTATGGTCTGTTGGTTTCGACCATTCTACATAAATATCACCGGTGCTTACATCTGTTGAATTTACACTTACATGAGTGATGATAGGCACATTTTTTTCTAATTGTCCACAAGCTTCATCGGATGCTATACTTTTAGCTCCATCGGGGTAAATAGCATAAACCCTATAGCAATAATCTTCACCGGGAATTAAGCCTTGTCCTTGGTTATTGTCTGTGTAAGTAGTATCGTTTACATTATTAGTTTGCCCAATATATTGATATCCTGCAATTGGAGGGATTCCGGTTTCGCAAGTACTTGGATTCCAAGTGGAATTCCCTCTTCTTCTGTAAACATGATAGCCAATAGCATTGGTGCAAGTCGGACTCCAATCTAATTTTATAGAGTTGGGCTGAACAGTAGTAGTTAAGTTTTGAATTTTCGGACCAATTACCCTAATGGTAGTGGTTTGATAATCTACTAAATTAGCGGTGTGGGAATCGGTTGCTTTAAAACTTACATAATAAGGTGTTTTTCTAACGTTAGAGCAATTGGTTGACCAAGTAAAGGTTCCGGTAGTAGATGTTGAAGGGGCTGTAACCTGTTGGAAATTGGCAGCATTAGGTAAACTATAAGGAATTCCTGTTGAGGTAAGTGTAACTGCCGAACTCCCTGTTGCAAATATATTAAAACCTAAAAAGTCTCCTGCAATAATACAAGTATCACTAACGGTAGTAATATTGGGTGGTGGTGGACAATTGGGGTAAACTGTAATTTGCATATCTCTTAGAATTGCTCCAATTCGTTGTCCGTTTCTAAATTCTTCTATTAATATGGCAATATTAAATTCACCGGCCATCGTTGGGGTGTTCCAAATTAAATCTCCGTTCGAACTATTTATGGTTAAAAAATTAGAAGCGTTAGGTAAGGTATAACCCGGAATTAAGGTCCCGCCTTGCGCTCTACTTCTGTCAATAGAATAATATAAACTATCTCCATCAGGGTCAACTGCTCCTGGGTTGTGTATATAAATTTGATTTACACAAGCATTATCAATTGGAGGATTAAGTAATACCGGTGAATTATTTATTCCCTGAAAAGGATTGATATAAAGCTGTGTTTCTAAATAAAAAACAATGTTTACCGAGTTGGGTATGTTTACAATGTTTTCGTTTCTGTTAGGATCTTCAATGCTAATGGTATAAGGAGTTGGGCTAGGCCCTGGGTAAGTATGCCTGCCCACATAAATATTTTTATTGATGTCATTTCCTAAAAAAACTTTACTAATTCTATCTATAGAATCTACAGGAGAGTTATCTCCCCATGAAATAGGTAGCTCCGGTCTGTCGGCAGGGCTTTGATCTCTGGTGTAAGTAGTTACCGTTATCTCATAAGTTAAGCCAGAAACGTGTGTGTAGGTAATTTCTCCTGCACGGTTGTGAGTGGCATAAACGGTAGCAGAAATTACCAACAGAAATATGAGTAATAGTTTATTCATCTTGAAAATTGAGATATAAAATTAAGCATTTTTGTGTTTATAGCTGTAGTACATGAAATAATTTAAACGATAAAGTTCTTCTGACAGATAAATCTTTCCTTTTTTAAACAAAAAGTAATTTTTATTAACAATCAAATAAAAATGAGCTTTTTACAATAGGTCAAGGTTTTTAATATCCCTAATTTCGCAGTTCAATTTTTTCAAAAACCAAAAATTAACGCTAAAATGAGTCAAAAAAAGATTAAAAACGCTTTAATATCAGTATTTCACAAAGATAATTTACAACCAATTGTAGAGAAGTTAAACCAATTAGGCGTTACCATTTATTCTACCGGAGGAACACAAAGTTTTATAGAAGAGTTAAAAATTCCGGTTGTACCTGTTGAAGAACTTACTTCTTATCCTTCTATTTTAGGAGGAAGAGTAAAAACCTTACACCCAAAAATTTTTGGAGGAATACTAAACAGAAGAGCGTTGGCAGAAGACCAAACACAAATTGCTGAATATGACATTCCCGAAATAGATTTAGTAATTGTTGATTTATATCCGTTTGAAGATACGGTAAAGTCAGGAGCTTCGGAGCAAGACATCATTGAAAAAATTGATATAGGTGGAATCTCTTTGATTAGAGCAGCTGCCAAAAATTTTGCAGATGTAATTATTGTTTCTTCAAGAGAACAGTATAGCGACTTTTTAACGTTGTTAAATGAGAAAGGTGGGAATTCAGCTATTGAAGATAGAAAAAACTTTGCTCAACAAGCTTTTGATGTGTCTTCGCATTACGATACTGCTATTTTTAATTGGTTTAACCAAGATAACACTATTGTTTTTAAAGAAAGTATTAGAAAAACTCAAGCCTTAAGATATGGAGAAAACCCACACCAAAGAGGATTTTTCTGCGGAGATTTAGATGAAATGTTTACCAAATTACATGGTAAAGAGCTTTCGTATAATAATTTACTTGATGTAGATGCTGCCGTTAATTTAATTGCAGAATATGAAAATGCTGCACCAACTTTTGCCATTTTAAAACATAATAATGCTTGTGGATTAGCTACCAGAAATACGCTTTTACAAGCTTGGAGTGATGCTTTAGCAGCTGACCCTGTTTCTGCCTTCGGAGGAATTTTAATTACCAATAAAACCATAGATGAAGCTACAGCAAAAGAAATCAATAATTTATTTTGCGAAGTAGTAATAGCTCCCGATTTTGAAGCTGCTGCCTTGGAAATACTAAAAGAAAAGAAGAATAGAATTTTATTAAAACAAAACCAAGTAGCCTTACCTAAAAAAACCTTCAGAACAATTTTAAATGGAGTATTGGTTCAAGATAAGGACATGATTACTGCTCAACCAAGCGAGTTTACAACAGTAACTAAAAAAGCACCGACAGCAACAGAAATTAATGATTTGGTTTTTGCTAATAAATTGGTAAAACACACGAAATCAAACACCATAGTATTGGCAAAAGGAGAACAACTGTTGGCAAGTGGCACAGGGCAAACTTCCAGAGTTGATGCCTTGCGTCAGGCAATACACAAAGCAAAAAGTTTTGGTTTTGACTTAAATGGAGCTGTAATGGCATCCGATGCCTTTTTCCCGTTTCCTGATTGTGTGGAAATTGCCCACAACGAAGGAATTACTGCTGTTATTCAGCCCGGAGGTTCTATAAAAGACAGTGAATCTGTGGCTTACTGCGATGCAAATAACATGGCAATGGTAACAACAGGTATCAGACATTTTAAACATTAAAAAAATAAACAAAATAATGTTTACAGTTCTTACAACTAAAAAAAATTATCACCGTTTAATTTCATACATTTACCGTATCATTTAATTTTTATCAACATGGGTTTATTTAATTTTTTAACACAAGAGATTGCCATCGATTTAGGAACAGCCAATACATTAATTATATATAACGATAAAGTGGTAGTTGACGAACCGTCAATTGTGGCTAAAGACAGAATGACCGGCAAAATTATAGCCGTAGGAAAAAAAGCCATGCAAATGCACGGTAAAACCCATGAAGATATTAAAACCATTAGACCTTTAAGAGATGGTGTGATAGCAGATTTCGATGCTGCTGAACACATGATTAGAGGAATGATTAAAATGATAAACCCTAAAAAACAACTTTTTGCTCCTTCACTTAAAATGGTAATTTGTATTCCATCCGGTATTACCGAAGTGGAAAAAAGAGCAGTAAAAGATTCTGCAGAACACGCAGGAGGTAAAGAAGTTTATTTAATTCATGAGCCTATGGCAGCTGCAATAGGTATTGGAATTGACGTGTTGGAGCCAATGGGAAATATGATTATTGATATAGGTGGAGGGACTTCAGAAATTGCTGTTATTGCTTTGGGAGGAATAGTGTGCGATAAATCCATTCGTGTTGCTGGAGATGATTTTACCAATGATATTGTGGATTACATGAGAAGACAACATAATTTATTAATTGGAGAACGTTCTGCTGAGCAAATAAAAATTGAATGTGGTTCTGCATTAACAGAGTTAGATAACCCACCGGAAGATTACGCAGTACAAGGTAGAGATTTAATGACGGGAACACCAAAAGAGATTACGGTTTCTTATACAGAAATCGCTCATGCATTAGACAAATCTATTGCTAAAATTGAAGAAGCTGTTTTAAATGCGTTGGAAATGACTCCCCCGGAGCTTTCGGCAGATATATTTAAAACCGGTTTGTATTTGGCAGGTGGAGGCTCTATGTTAAGAGGGTTGGATAAAAGAATTTCTATGAAAACTAAATTACCGGTACATATTGCTGAAGATCCATTGAGAGCTGTAGCAAGAGGAACAGGTATAGCTCTTAAAAACATAGATAAATTACCTTTCTTAATAAAGGATGTTAAAGCATAAATCAATAGTGATAATCAATACAGTAAATGAGAAATTTTATACAATTTCTAGTTAAAAATTCATTTGTTTTTCTATTTCTCTTTTTAGAAGTTATTGCTTTTGCCTTATTGATTAAAAACAATAATTACCAAAACTCAAAATTCTTTAACTCTTCCAACTATTTAGTAGGGAACCTTTATGAGTCAGTTTCAAATGTTACAGATTATTTTAATCTGAAAACTACCAATTCAGAATTGGCTCAGCACAATGCAGAATTGCTTTCAGCAAACATTAATTCTTTTACTAAAATTTATGGGAACACTATTTTAATTAATGATACCAGTTATTTTCAAAAGTATGTTTACACCTCAGCAAAAGTCATTAATAACTCTACGAACCAAAGAGAAAACTACATTACGTTAGATAAAGGAGCTATAAACGGAATTAAACCAGGCATGGCAGTGGTAAACAGCAATGGAATTATTGGGATAGTAAAAAATGTATCCCCTAATTTTAGTTCAGTTATTTCTTTATTGCATCAAAAAATGTCGATAAGTGGTAAATTAAAAAAATCTGAATATTTTGGTTCTGTTATTTGGGATTCTGATGAAAATAATCATCGTACGGCTACTTTAAAAGAAATTCCCAACCATGTTGATATACAAAATGGAGATACTATTATTACCAGTGGTTTTTCAGCAATCTTCCCGGAAGGATTACCCATCGGAACAGTTCAATATTTTGATGTACCTAAAGGAAGTAACTTTTACAATATAGTAATTGAGCTTACTACAGATTTTAAGCAACTATCACATGTTTATGTAGTAAAATCGCTTCAAAAAGAAGAGTTAGATAAATTAGAAGCATTAACCAAAGAAGATGTTAATTGATATTATAAAACATAGTACCCGCTTTTTAGCCTTACTATTGCTGCAAGGTTTAGTGTTGAACAATATAGAGTTGAGCGATTATATTAATCCGTTTTTATATGTTTTATTTATTTTATCATTGCCTTTAAATGCTTCAAAATACTTGGTTTTAATACTAAGTTTTGTAATGGGAATTTCCATAGATATTTTTTCTAGTACTTTAGGAATGCATACTGCAGCTTCTGTTTTTATGGGTTTTTTAAGGCCTTATATTTTAAAAATTTTAGAACCTAGAGATGGATATGAAGCCAATTTTTCGGTAAATATTGCTGATATGGGAATAAAGTGGTACGCTACTTATGTGGTAATTATGGTTTTTTCTCATCATTTGTTTTTATTTTATGTAGAATCTTTTTCCTTCAGTCAGTTTTTTTCAACTTTCGGAAGAGCATTGGTAAGTACTATTTTTACTTTAATACTAATAAGCATAACCCAGTTGTTTTATTATAAGCCAAGCAAAAAAAGAAGATGAACAACTTGTCACATAGGAAATACATTGTTGGAGCTATTTTCAGTATCATTTGTTTGATTTTTATTATTCGTTTGTTCAATGTACAAGTAGTTAATAATAAATACAAACTAGATTCTGATAATAATGTACTGCGTGTAATTACCGAATATCCTGCAAGAGGATTGGTGTATGATAGAAATGGGGAGTTGCTTGTTTTTAATGAAGCAGCTTACGATTTAATGCTTATTCCGGGACAATTAAAAGAAATTGATACTACTCTTTTTTGTAGTCTTTTTGATATTACTAAAGAAGATTTTTTAGCAAAATATAATAAAGCAAAAAGTTATTCTCGTTATAAACCTTCTGTTTTTGAAAAAGAACTTTCGGCAGCAACTTACGGAAATGTACAAGACCAAATGTATAAATTTCCCGGATTTTTTGTGCAAACTAGAACATTAAGAAAATATCCTAAAAATAATGCAGCCCATGTGTTAGGTTATATTGGTGAAGTAAACAATTCCATTATTGAGAAAAATAGTTACTATAAGTCTGGTGATTATATTGGTAAAAGTGGATTAGAACTCGCTTACGAAGAATTATTAAGAGGAAAAAGAGGAGTAAGAAAAATTTTAGTTGATGTACATAATAGAGAAAAAGGAAGTTATAATAATGGGTTAGAAGATACTCTTTCAGTTGCCGGACAAACTATTTATTCTTCTTTAGATGTTGATTTGCAAGCTTACGGAGAGCTTCTAATGCAAAACAAAACAGGTAGTGTGGTAGCCATAGAACCTAAAACAGGAGAAATTTTATGTTTGGTTTCTTCTCCTGGCTACGACCCAAATTTGCTGGTAGGTAGATCTATAAAAACTAATTATCCTATCTTAACTAAAGATAGCTTAAAACCATTATTTAATAGAGCTACTATGGCTCAATACCCACCTGGTTCTATTTTTAAAACTATACAGGCACTTATTGCTATGCAAGAAGGGGTAATTACAGAACAGACGGGTTTTCCTTGTATAAGAAGTTTGGTGGGATGTCATAATCATCCAACAGCTTTTAATGTTGCAGCATCCATAAAAATGTCGTGTAACCCTTATTATCATCAAGTTTTCAAACGACTTATTCAGCAAAATAAAGCGAAAAGCATTTTTAAGGATAGTGAGATAGGATTAGCTAAGTGGGCAACAAAGGTTAAAAAGTTTGGTTTTGGAGGAACACTAAAAACTGATATTCCAGGAGTTAAAAATGGATTAGTACCGGGAGTAGATTTTTATAACAAGTGGTATGGAGAAGGAAGATGGGCTTTTAGCACTATTTTTTCTTTAAGTATCGGACAAGGAGAGTTAGGTGTGATACCTATTCAGATGGCAAATTTAGCTGCTATTATTGCTAATAAAGGGTATTATTACCCGCCTCATATCTTAAAAAAAATTGAAGGGGTTGATACTATTCCCAACTTGTTTACTACCAAACAATATGTAGGGATTGATAGTGTTTATTTTAATCCTATTATACAAGGAATGCTCGCTGTAGTTGATGAACCCGGAGGGACAGCTAGAAGAGCTAAAATTAATGGTATTTCTGTTTGTGGCAAAACAGGTACAGCTCAAAACCCGCATGGTGAAGACCACTCTGTATTTATTGCTTTTGCTCCTATGGAAAACCCTAAAATTGCCATTGCTGTTTATGTAGAAAACTCAGGTTTTGGAGGTACTTGGGCAGCTCCAATTGCAAGTTTAATGATGGAGCAATACCTTACAGATAGTATTAGTGACAAATTAAAAGAAAAAAGAATTTTAGAAGCGAATTTATTAAACGTTATTCCTAAAAAATGAGAAACAGAACCAACGTATTTACTAACCTCGATTGGGTAACCATACTCACCTATTTAGTATTGGTCATCATTGGTTGGCTTAGTATTTATGCTGCAGTATATAATGAAGAACACAGTAAAATCTTCGATCTTTCTCAACGATATGGAAACCAGTTGTTGTGGATAGGTTTTTCCTTATTGGTAGCATTAATAATTTTAATGATTGAAGGAAGTTTTTTTACCTCATTTGCTTACCCCATTTATGGATTTATAATAATAATGCTGATTGGTGTTTTGCTCTTTGGAACAGAAATTAAAGGAGCAAAATCGTGGTTCAGAATTGGCAGTTTTGCTATTCAACCTGCAGAGTTTGGTAAGTTTGCTACCGCTTTAGCATTAGCTAAATTCTTATCTGTTTTGGGGATAAACATGAAAGATTTAAAAACTAAAGTTACAGCCATTGCTATTGTTATTTTACCAGCAATGTTAATTCTCCTTCAAAATGATACAGGTTCTATGTTGGTTTATTTCTCTTTTATAATTGTATTGTATAGAGAGGGGCTTTCGGGAAATGTATTGTTAGCAGGAATTTATACCGCATTTTTATTTATTACTTCCTTGTTGATGCGAATTCAAACATTTACTTTTTTTAATAAAGAGATTGGAGGGGAATTATTGTTAATTTATATTTTGGTTGCTTTGGGAGCAGCTGCCATGTA
>DATCTM010000004.1:0-30261 GCA_036567945.1 Vicingaceae bacterium | reverse complement strand
GAGCAATTTCTGCTATATGACAGAAATCATAAGTCAACACTTTCTTATTTAGAATAATTCTAAATTGATATTTAAAAGGATATTTTAATCGAAAAATATTACTAAAAACTCATGTATTCTTATACATTTGTCAATCATTTTATGTTTAGTTTAAAGAAACAACTGTAACAGTTTTATTATGAATAAGATAACAAGAATCAATTCGAGAGGTACACTTTTAAAACTTGCGTTAATTTATTTTTCATTTTTATTTGTTCAGGTAAATTTATCTGCACAAGATGGAGAGAAATTATTTAAAACATCTTGTACCGCGTGTCACAAGCTAACTTCAGATAGGTTAGTTGGTCCTGGTTTGGCGGGAGTAACTGAGAAGCGTTCGAAAGAATGGTTGATGGGCTTCATTAAAAATTCTCAGGAAATGATTGCTAATGGGGATAAAGATGCAATTGCCATTTTTGAAGAGTATAATAAAGTACCAATGCCTGCACATCCTTTTTCGGACGAAGAGTTGGCAGCTATTATAGATTATATGGCAAACCCAGAGGCTTCTTCTGCTAAAAAAGAAGAGCCAAAAGAAGCTACCACTGCTGATGCAGGTGCTGAGGTTGATCCATTAGTTTTAGAAGGACAAAAATTATTTAAAAATAATTGTAAAGCTTGTCATAGTGTAGGAACTGATAAAGTTGTTGGTCCGGGATTAAAAGGTATTTCTGATAAAAGATCGCACGAATGGTTAGTGAAATGGATTCAAAACTCTGCTGAACTAATTGCTTCAGGAGATCCAGATGCTAATGCGATTTTTGAAGAATATAATAAAGTGCCGATGCCGGCTCAACCGGTATCTGAGGATGATATCAAAGCAATTTTAGCATATATTGCTAATCCTCCGGTAGATAAAAAAGCAACAACAACAGAAGAGGTTGTGGTTACAGCAGAAGATGATTCTTCTATGGTTACCTTTATAGTGTTAGCAGTAATATGTGTGGCGTTGTTTATTGTTATCTTGATGTTGAATAAGTCGAGAGCGATGATAGCCAAAGCCAATGCAGAAAAAGCAGGAGTAGCATATACAGGGCCTATTTCTTTAGTAGCAGCGTTTAAGCATACACTAAGTAACAATAAAGGTTATGTTGCTGTAGTGGTGGTTGTGCTTGTTTTTGCAGGGTTGGTTGATTTAATGGGAGGAGCTTCAACTATTGGGGTTCATCAAGGATATAAACCTGAGCAGCCAATTAAATTCTCTCATAAAATTCATGCTGGAGATGATAAAATAGATTGTAACTACTGTCACTCTAGTGCTAGACACAGTAAAACTTCTGGAATTCCTTCATTAAATGTATGTATGAACTGTCATACTTATATTAATGGTGGAGATAAAACTTTCTTATATAATGGAGAGGAATATCCAATGGCTGAAGAAATCCAAAAAATTTATAAACATTTAGATTACGACCCTAAAACAGGAAAATATGGAGACAATCCAACACCTGTAAAATGGATTAAAGTTCACAATTTACCAGATCACGCTTTCTTTAGTCACCAACAACATGTAACTGTTGGAAATCAGCAATGTCAAACTTGTCATGGACCAGTTGAGGAAATGGATGTTGTAGAACAATACTCTAAATTAACAATGGGATGGTGTATCGAGTGTCATAAAACTACAGGAGTTTCTACAAAAGACAACGGTTATTATGATGAAATGCATAAAAGAATGCCGGAAGAGTTTAGAAACAAAGTGCTAGAAGATGGTAAACTAACGGTTGATGAAATTGGTGGAATGGAGTGTGCTAAATGTCACTACTAATCAATAATAAATAAGATTCTTTTAATAGATATATAAAGTAAGACTTACAATTAACACAAATATGGCTAATTCAAAAAAATACTGGAAAGGTTTAGAACAACTAAATAATGACCCTAAATTTTTGGAGTCTGTGAATAATGAATTTCCTGAGGAGTTACCGATAGACAAGTTTTTAGGTGACAACGAAACATTGGAAAATTCATCTACATCACGTAGAGACTTCTTAAAATATCTTGGTTTTGGTGTTGCAGCAGCTTCATTAGCAGCTTGTGAAACCCCAGTTACTAAGGCTATTCCTTATATCACTAAACCAGAAGAAATTACTCCTGGAAAAGCGAACTATTACGCATCTACTTATTCTGATGGTAATGATTTTGCTCCAATTTTAGTTAAAACCAGAGAAGGAAGACCTATTCATGTAACAGGTAATAAAGAATCTAAGCTTACTAAAGGAGCAATTAATGCAAGAATTGCAGGTGCCGTACTTTCATTATATGATAATAACAGGTACCAAAACCCAATGATGGGCGGAAATGCTACTGATTGGAAAACTATTGATGCTGCTATTAAAAAAGACTTAACAGCTGCTAAAAATGTAAGAGTTTTAACTGCAAGTTTAATAAGTCCATCAACAAGAAAAGCGATTGAAAGTTTAGGGACAACAGATTCAATTGAAGAAGGGGCAGCAACTAATAAATTAAATATTATTCAATTAGATGAAATTTCTTACTCAGGAATGTTAGATGCTAATATGGCATCATTTGGCGTTAGAGCAATCCCAACTTATAATTTCGCTAAAGCAAAAACTATTGTTAGTGTTGGAGCAGATTTTATGGGCAACTGGCTAGATACTCCTATGTATTTAAATGATTATGCTCAAACACGTAAGCCGGATAATGATTGGATGTCGAAACATTTCCAATTTGAGGCGAACATGTCGCTTTCAGGAACAAATGCAGATGTAAGAGTTCCTGTAAAACCATCTGAATATGCTGCTATTTTAGCCAACATATACAAACAATTAGGAGGAAGTATTGATGCTCCTAAAACTAATTATGATGCACAAATTGCTAATGTAGTTAAATCTTTAAAAGCTGCTAAAGGCGCTTCTATTGTTGTTGCAGGAAATAATGATAAAGACACGCAATTAATCGTTAATGGTATCAACCAAATTTTAGGAAATTATGGGAATACTATTGATGTGAATACGGTATCTAAAACTAAAGCCGGAGACGATGCTAAAGTAGAAGCGTTAATTGCTGAAATGAACGAAGGCAAAGTGGATGTTTTAGCTATTTATGGTGTTGACCCTGTTTTCAGTTTGGGAGAGAAATTTAAAGCAGCTTTAGGAAAAGTTAAATCAACTATTTCTTTTGCAACAAAAGCAAACGAAACGTCTAAAGCTTGTAAATATGTTTGCCCGGATAATCACGCATTCGAATCATGGAATGATTACAATCCGGTAAGTAATTATTACACGATACAACAACCAACTATTTCTCCTTTATTTAACACTCGTCAAGCACAAGAGAGTTGTTTAGTTTGGGCAGGAAAAGAAGATACAAGCTATTATAATTTTATTAGAGAAACTTGGAAAAATACATTTGCTAGTGAATTAGTATTAACGCCATTTAATGATTTTTGGAACAAAGCTGTTCATGATGGAGAGATTAAAATGAATGTTGAAACTGGTGTTGCTTCATTTAATGGTGAAGCATTAGCAGGAATAAAAGTTAGCAACAAACCATTTGCCGGAGATTTTGAATTAGAAATTACTCAAAATGCAGCAGTTGGCGCAGGAGCAGGAGCAGATAACCCATGGTTACAAGAAACTCCGGATCCGATAACTAAAATTACTTGGGATAACTATGTAACTATGAATCCTGCAGAAATGAAGGAAAGGGGTTACAATACTCAATTAGGTCAGGAATCACCAGCAAACATGATTAGTGTTACTGCAAATGGTGTTACTGTAGAAAATATGCCGGTTGTTGCTCAACCAGGTCAGGCAAGAGGAACTATTGGTATTGCTGTAGGTTACGGAAAAGTTGTTGGAAACATGTCTGAACCAACAGGTAAAAACGCATATCCTTTAGTTGGACGTTCTGCTACAGGAGCTGCTTACTACGTAGGAGCTACCATCGCAGAAGTTAGTGGAACTTACCCTATTGCAGCTACTCAAACGCATCAAACAGTTATGGGTAGAGACTCTGTAGTTAGAGAAACTACTCTGGCAACTTACAAACAAGGAAATAAAGACGCTTATAACCCGGAACATAAATTAGTAACTCACGAGAAAGGTGAATTTATTAAGAAAAACATCAAAGAGTTTGATTTATGGAAAGAACATCCGGTAGAAAATATTGGACACAGATGGGGAATGTCTATCGACATGAATACTTGTATTGGATGTAGTGCTTGTGTAACAGCATGTATTTCTGAAAACAATGTTCCTGTTGTAGGTAAAGATGAAGTAAGAAGAGGTAGAGAAATGCACTGGATGCGTATCGATAGATATTATAGTACTGATGCAGATATTGAAGATAAATCAATTGCTGGATATAGAAAAATGGAAGATCCTGCTGACAACCCACAAGTTGTTCACCAGCCAATGATGTGCCAGCACTGTAACCATGCAGGTTGTGAAACAGTTTGTCCTGTTGCTGCAACAACGCATAGTAATGAAGGGTTGAACATGATGGCTTACAACAGATGTATTGGTACAAGATATTGCGCTAACAACTGTGCTTATAAAGTAAGAAGATTCAACTGGTTTAACTATATCGCTTACGATAAGTTTACTGAAGTTAATCCAGCTCAAGATGATTTAGGAAGAATGGTATTAAATCCAGATGTAGTTGTTAGAGCAAGAGGGGTAATGGAAAAATGTAGCATGTGTGTTCAAAGAATTCAAGCTGGAAAATTAGATGCTAAAAAAGCAAGTACAAAAGTTCAAGATGGAGCCATTCAAACAGCATGTTCTGGTGCTTGTCCTACAAATGCCATTACTTTTGGTGATTTGAATGATACAGAAAGCAAAATTAATGGAGATATGAACCATGATAGAGCTTACAGAGTAATAGAAGAAGTTGGTCAACAACCTAACGTATATTACTTGACAAAAGTTAGAAATTTAGAAAACAACGAAGCTTAAAAAAGTATAAAAAATGCATAAAGAAGCCGCAATTAGAGAACCGTTAATATTAGGAGACGATGTAAATTACTCAAAGATCTCCGATGATGTATTAGCAACTATCGAAGGAAAAACAACTAAAGGTTGGAAAATATTAATGACCATAGCTGCTATAGTTGGTCTTTGGGGTGTAGGAAATATCCTATATCTTATAGGAACAGGTATCGGAACATGGGGATTGAATAAAACTGTAGGTTGGGCATGGGATATCACCAACTTTGTTTGGTGGGTTGGTATTGGTCACGCAGGAACATTAATTTCAGCGGTATTATTATTATTCCGTCAGAAATGGAGAATGGCAATTAATAGACCTGCAGAAGCAATGACCATCTTTGCCGTTTTTATGGCAGGATTATTCCCAATGATACACATGGGTAGAATTTGGATGGCTTACTGGGTATTACCTTTACCAAATGAGTTCGGACCAATGTGGGTGAACTTTAATTCTCCTCTTTTATGGGATGTATTTGCAATTTCAACTTATCTTTCTGTATCATTAGTGTTTTGGTATATTGGATTAATTCCCGATTTTGCAACTATTAGAGACAGAGCAAAATCTCCGGTTCCAAAATTAATGTATAGTTTATTAAGCTTCGGTTGGACAGGAAACGCTAAAGCGTGGCAACGATTTGAAGAAGTATCTTTAGTATTAGCTGGTTTAGCAACTCCACTTGTATTCTCGGTTCACTCTATTGTATCTATGGATTTTGCTACTTCAGTAATTCCTGGTTGGCATACCACTATCTTCCCTCCATATTTCGTTGCAGGAGCGGTATTCTCTGGTTTCGCAATGGTACAAACATTAATGATTATTGTTAGAAAAGTAATGCATTTAGAAAAATATGTAACGATTAAACATATTGAGTACATGAACATCATTATAATTGTAACAGGTTCTATAGTTGGTGTTGCTTACTTAACAGAGTTATTTATTTCTTGGTATTCAGGTGTTGAATACGAATCTTATGCATTCATTAACAGATTTTCGGGTCCTTACGCCTGGGCTTACTGGTGTATGATGACATGTAATGTAATTTCTCCTCACTTATTTTGGTGGAAAAAATTAAGAACCAATTTAGCATTTACTTTTATAATGTCTATTGTAGTAAATATAGGAATGTGGTTCGAAAGATTTGTAATTATTGTAACTTCAGTTCACAGAGATTATTTACCATCAAGTTGGTCTATGTTCTACCCAACTTGGGTTGATATAGGGGTTTTTATCGGAACATTAGGCTTATTTAGTGTATTCTATTTATTATTCCTAAGATATTTTCCTGTATTAGCACTTAATGAATTGAAAACAATTTTAAAATCTTCAGGAGAGAAATACAAAAACATGTCTGATGAAGACTTTAAAAAATTACACCCAGTAAAAAAATAATTATATCGTTAGAAACTTTTAGTTATGTCAGATAAAAAACTATACGCAATTTATGATGATGATTATGTACTTTTAGAAAGTGCAAAACATCTAGTTTCAAAAGGAATTCACATTAGAGATGTATTTTCTCCTTTTCCTATTCATGGAATAGATCCTGTTATTGGGTTAAAAAGAACTCGTATTGCAATTACTGCATTTATTTATGGAATGATAGGCGTTTCGCTTGCATTATTAGGAATGTGGTATTTTATGGTACAAGATTGGCCAATGAACATAGGTGGTAAACCAAACTTTTCATTAATTGATAATATTCCGGCATTTGTTCCGGTAACATTTGAATTTGGAGTATTATGTGCTGCACACGGTATGTCTTTCACTTACCTATTAAGAAACTGGACCTTACCTGGTTTTAAAGCTAGAAATCCTTACCCAAGCACAACTGATAACAGATTTGTGATGGAAATTCATCCAAGTGATAGTGGAATGACGGCTGAAGAAATTAAAGCAGCTCTTAATGAAACTTATGTGCTTCAGATTGACGAAAAATAAAACGATTAATTTAGAGATTATAAAAAATATAAACATGAAAAACTACCTGAACAATAGCATAAAAATAATTGGAATGGTTGCTATTATTTCTCTTTTTTCTTGTAAAGAAGAAAATGGTTTAGCACCCGAATATATGCCAGATATGTATCGTTCTCCTTCTATAGAAACTTATGTAGATTACGGTGAATTAAGAGGTAAACAAGGTGATGATTCTTTGAGAAATACACTTACAGCAAGAAAACCTGTTGAAGGAACCATACATAGAGGTTTTACTCCTTATCCTTACGAAAATTCTATTGAAGGCTACAATCAAGCAGGAGAGTTTTTAAAGAGTCCTTTTGATTATACAGAACAATCTGTAGCTAAAGGAAAAGAATTGTACGGAATGTTCTGTGTTCATTGTCATGGAGGAGCCGGACAAGGAGATGGTTCATTAGTAGAAAGAGAAGTTTTTCCTCCACTACCGGTTAAATTTACTGAAAGCTTAGACTTACCTGAAGGTAAAATGTTTCATTCTATTACTTTCGGAAAAGGATTAATGGGACCTCATGCTTCTCAGTTAACTCAAGAAGAAAGATGGCAATTAATTCACTATATAAGAGTAGGTTTTATGAAAAAACCATTAACTGCAGATATGGGTCAAACCGCTGTTGTTAATGCTGATACAAATGCTGTAGTACAATAAAATTTAAAAGAAGATTACACTAAAAACATTTTAACAAATGGAATATACAATATCAAAAAACGCGAAACTAACTACTATCATTCTTATTGTAGTTGGTCTGCTAGCTTTAATTGTTGGTTTAACTACTGATCATGGACACCATGTTTCTCAAAGATTTTGGGCTAACTTATTAGTAAATGGGTATTTCTATTTTACTATTTCATTAGCAGCACTGTTCTTTTTAGCTTTACAATATGTTTCAGAAATGGCTTGGGGAGTAACTACTCACAGAATTTTTCAAGCAATAATGAGCTTTATGCCTATTGGAGCAGTAGTTTTGTTAGCAGTATTTATTGCAGGAGCAGCTCATATGCATCATTTATATCACTGGATGGATCCTGAAGTTCATAATCCTGAAAGTAGTCATTATGATGAATTAATTGCAAATAAAGGTGCTTACTTAAATATTCCATTTTTCTTTGTTAGATCATTAATCTATATTGGTGTTTGGATGTTTTTTGCTTATTGGTTTAGAAAAAAATCTATGGAAGAAGATCAATTAAACTTAGCTGCCGGAGATGTTTCTCCAATTTATAAAAGAAGCATTTTTATGGGGGTATTATTTATATTCTTCTTTGCTTATACTTCTTCTTCTTCAGCATGGGATTGGTTAATGAGCATTGATACTCACTGGTTCAGTACATTGTTTGGATGGTATGCTTTCTCAGGAATGTGGGTGTCATGTATGATTTTCGCTGTGGTATTAGTGTTGTACCTAAAAGGTAAAGGGTTCTTAAAAGAAGTAAATGATAGCCATATTCACGATTTAGGTAAGTGGATGTTTGCTATTAGCTGTTTATGGTCTTACTTATGGTTCTCTCAGTTTATGTTAATTTGGTACTCTGATATACCGGAAGAGGTGACGTATTATTTATTCAGATTTGAGCATTATAAATTATTATATGTAGGAACTTTCTTTGTAAACTTCTTATTACCATTCTTTGTATTAATGTCAAGAGATGCAAAAAGAAATGCTGTGTTCTTATTGCCTATCGCTTTAATTATTTTTATCGGACACTGGTTAGATGTTTTAACTATGGTGTTACCAGGAACTATGTTTGAAGAAGGTAAATTAGGAATGGTAGAAATAGGTATGTTCTTAATGTTTACAGGAATTTTCATTTTTGTAGTCTTAACATCACTTACTAAAGCATCATTGGTTACTAAAAACCACCCAATGCTTGACGAAAGTTTACATTTACATCACTAATTATAGATTGAATAATTTAGTTTTAAAAAGCACGCCAAATAGCGTGCTTTTTTATTCTTATCATCATTATTGCTAAGCGCAATGAAGCACCACGAAGTAGCATTATACATTAATTTAAAATGAAGTGGTATTGATAATCAATCTATATGTTAATAATGATGTTATAGATAACAATAAAATTTCTGTATGTTCTATTTAAAAATAAAATACAGCAAACTGTGTTGCAATTCCTAGCAGAAAGCCAGCATAAATTTGAGCCTGGGTATGAGCATTTAAAATTAATCGAGCAGTAGCGACTAAACCAAAAACAACAAGTAATGCCACTATAAAAATGCTTACATCAGCTTGCAATTTGATGGCAACACACAAAAAAGCTCCAAGTAAACCACCAACACCAACGGCATGAGCGCTAATTTTCCATTTTATATTGATAATAAAAGTTAAAATAATAGCATAAGTAGCTCCTATAATAAAATTAAAAATAATGGGAATTACAGGGGTTTGTTTGAGTAGGTAAAGTGTGAAGATATAAGATATAATAGTAATGATGTAAGGAATAATTCGCTCTTTAGATGCATACATTTGCATGCTGGTAATAATTCCCCTATTACGAAGAAAAAGAATGGAAAGTAAAGGGATAATAAAAGTTACGAGTGCTACTAAAAGAACAGTAAATTGTTTTAGTTTAAAATGTACTGCGTAATTAATATAAGTGTCCGTATTAAATAAAAGGAAAAGCCCAAGAGTGGGCATAAATAATGGATTGAAGAGTATAGAAATTATTTTTGCAGCTAACCTCATGCTTTCAATTAAATTTCTTTACGTAATCGGGCTACAGGAATATTTAATTGCTCTCTGTATTTGGCAATTGTTCTCCTAGCAATGTTGTAACCTTTATCGTTAAGTAATTTAGAAAGTTTTTCGTCTGTTAATGGTTTGCGTTTGTCTTCATCTTCTACAGCATTTTGCAAAATCTTCTTTACTTCTCTGCTTGAAACTTCTTCGCCACTATCTGTACTTAGTGATTCTGAAAAGAAGGTTTTTAAAAGAAAAGTTCCGTAAGGCGTTTGAATGTATTTGCTGTTTACCACACGAGAAACTGTTGATATATCCATATCTATTTCTTCGGCAATATCCTTCAAAATCATGGGTACTATCAGCGTTTCATCTCCTTCTAAAAAGTATTTTTTTTGTCTTTCAACAATAGCATTTACAGTTAAGATAAGTGTGTGCTGACGTTGTTTTATGGCATCAATGAACCATTTAGCAGCATCTAACTTTTGTTTTACAAACATCAATGCATCTTTCTGCGATTTTGAAGGCTTTTCTTTTTGAGCTTTGTACCCTTCAATCATTTCTTTATAAGAACGACTAACTTTTAAATCAGGTGTATTTCTTCCGTTTAAAGTGATATCTATTTCTCCATCATCAACAGTAAGAACAAAATCAGGAACAATATGTTGAGTAACTCTTAAACCATCATTAGAGGAGTTTCCGGGCTTCGGATTTAACTTTAGAATTTCTTCAATTACTAACCTTAAGTCATCTTCAGAAATACTAAGCTTTTCAATAATTTTTGAGTAATGTTTTTTAGAAAACTCATCAAAATAGTTAGTGATAATTTCTATCGCATTTTTAGAAATAAGGGTATGATGTTTTTTCTTGTTAAGTTGAATAAGTAAACATTCTTGAAGACTTCTTGCTCCAACACCTGCAGGATCTAAATGCTGAATAAGTTTTACTATCTTTTCAACATGTTCTTTATCGGTAATAATATTTTGGGTAAACGCTAAATCATCAACTATGGCATTAATATCTCTGCGGAGATAACCGGCATCATCTAAACTACCAATAAGGTGTAGAGCAATGTTATGGTCATCATCATCCAAATTAAATAAATTAATTTGAGCCTCTAAGGTTTCCTGAAAAGTAGAACCAACACTAATAGGTGTCTGCTTATCTTCATCATCTTTACTGTGATTGTTAGCAGTTAGCTTATAACTTGGCGTATCGGAATCATCAACATAATCATCAAAATTAAACTCTTTTTCAGCTTCGCTTCGTTCTTTCTCTTCATAATCATCATGCTGAGTAAGTTCCATCTCTTCCTCTTCATCTTTCCCTTCATCTAAAGCAGGATTGTTTTCCATTTCCTCTTTAATTCTTTGTTCTAGTGCAACGGTAGGCAGTTGCAACAATTTCATTAACTGAATTTGTTGAGGCGATAGCTTTTGCTGTAGTTTAAAACTTAATGTTTGTTTTAGTGCCATTTATTATAAAGTTGAGCGTTAAGCTTCAATATTGTAGCGTAAGGCTAAATTAACAATATTCGTTAAAAGCAGCAGCTAAATTTTCAGCAATCATTTCTGCCGGTCTTCCTTCAATATGATGTCTTTCAATAAAGTGAACTAATTTACCATTTTTAAATAATGCCATTGATGGCGATGAAGGAGGATAAGGCAACATGTATTTTCTTGCTTGATTTACGGCTTCGGCATCAACACCTGCAAAAACAGTTGTGATTCTATCCGGACGTTTATCGTTAGTAATAGCCATACGCGCAGCAGGGCGAGCATTAGCTGCGGCACAACCACAAACAGAGTTAATTAAAACAAAAGTTGTTCCTTCGCTAGTGATGGCTTTATCAACAGCATCGGGAGTTAATAATTCTTCAAAACCTACTTCTGTAAGTTCGCTTTTCATTGGGGCTACTAATTCTGGTGGATACATATTTTTAAGTTTTTTATGTGACTAAATATTTTCTACAAAAATACTCAATCTAAACATAAAAATTTTCCCAAAGAGAGGCTTTTATAAAAATTAACAGTTGGGTAGATTTTTCTATTCGTCATTCAGGAGTAATCTTGAAAGGAAACTTAAACTCTATTTTTACTATCTATAATAATAGTAAATGGCCCTTCGTTAACTAAAGCTACTTTCATATATGCACCAAACTCGCCTGTTTTAAGTGATTGTTGTAATAATGGAGTAAGTACTTTTATAAAATCATTATACAATTCTATTGCTTTGGGAGGTTTGGCTGCCATAATAAAAGACGGGCGATTACCTTTTTTGGTACTCGCCATAAGTGTAAACTGACTGATGAGCAACACTTCTCCATTAATATCATTTACAGAAAGATTAGGAATGTTGTTGTTATCATCGAAAATTCTGAGTTGAGCAACTTTTTTAGCTAACCAGGTAATATCCTCTTCTTGGTCGTTTTCTTCTACGCCTAATAAAATTAGTAAGCCTTTTCCTATTGAAGTAGTTTTGGTCTCTATAGTTACCGATGCCTCACTTGCACGTTGAATTACTGCTTTCATAAATGTTAATACCCTTTTCCTCTATAGCTTTCACTTTCATTATCATCATACATCGACAAGTAATTTTGATATCTGAAATTAGCTATTTCGTTGTTTTCT
Organism: Vicingaceae bacterium; assembly: GCA_036567945.1. Classification (GTDB taxonomy): domain Bacteria; phylum Bacteroidota; class Bacteroidia; order Flavobacteriales_E; family Vicingaceae; genus BRH-c54. Next base: position 17,969 of record DATCTM010000004.1, on the reverse strand, counting down.
ACTGCTTTTTTTACGGCACATTTCGGTTCGTTAATATGCTGACAATTATTAAACTGACACTCGGATAACAATGCTCTCATTTCAATAAAATAATGTGAAAGCTCTGTTTTATCAAAGTCTATTAAACCAAAAGCCTTAATCCCTGGGGTATCTACCACAAAACCGCCAAAAGAAAGTTCGTGCATTTCGGCATAAGTGGTGGTGTGTTTTCCTAACTGATGCGCATCAGAAATAATAGAGGTTTTAAGTTGTAAGGAAGGTTCTATAAGGTTGAGTAAAGAAGATTTTCCTACTCCCGAATGTCCTGAAACCAATGAAGTTTTATTTTTTAATTTAGCAATCAGTTGGTCAATATTTTTGTTGGCAGTTACAGAAATTGCCATGCATTCGTAACCAATTTTAGTATAGGTTTCCATTAAAAAATGGAGTTTTTCCATATCTTTTTCGGTATAAATATCCGTTTTGTTAAAAACAATAGTAGTAGGAATATGGTAAGCTTCGGCAGTAATTAAAAACCGATCAATAAAACCTGTAGAAGTTTCGGGCTGAGCAACGGTAGCTATTAAAATAGCTTGGTCAACATTGGCAGCAATAATATGAGCTTGCTTAGAGAGGTTAACCGATTTTCTAATAATGTAATTGGTTCGGGGTTTAATTTCAGAAATAACAGGGTCTGTAGCAGTATCGCTAACAATAACTTTATCGCCAACCGCTATCGGATTAGTAGTTTTAATATCCATCATTCTAAAGCTGCCTTTAATTCTTGCCGCCAAGGTCTCACCATTATTCATGCGGACATGATACAAGTTGCCTGTAGATTTTATTACAATTCCTTCTTCCAAATTTATTGAGAATGTTAAAAAAACCAAAAGTAATGAAATCGTAAATGTTCTAAAGCAAAATTCATTACTTTCGTGCTTTGAACCTTAAACTCATAACCTTTAAAATAAAAAATGTCAGTTATAGTTAATAATGTAACCAAAATTTATGGAAAACAAAAAGCATTAGACGATGTTTCTTTTGTTGTAGAGCCTGGTCATATTGTTGGGTTTTTAGGGCCAAATGGAGCCGGAAAATCAACCATGATGAAAATCATTACTTGTTTTATTCCTCAGACATCAGGTAGTGTTTCTGTATGTGGTTATGATGTAATTGAACATCCTATTGATGTAAAAAAACAAGTGGGTTATTTGCCGGAGCATAATCCACTTTATTTAGACATGTATGTAAAAGAATATTTGCATTTTGTTGGTGGCGTGCATCATGTTCCTAATCTTAATGCAAGAGTAAAAGAAATGATTGATATGGTGGGATTGGAAATAGAGCAAAATAAAAAAATTGGAGCTTTATCTAAAGGGTACAGACAAAGAGTAGGGTTGGCTCAAGCGATGATACACGACCCAAAAGTGTTGATTTTAGATGAACCAACAACAGGACTAGATCCAAACCAATTAGAGGAAATAAGAAGCCTAATAAAAACTATTGGTAAAGAAAAAACCATTATGCTTTCTACGCACATTATGCAAGAGGTAGAAGCTATTTGCGATAAAACTATTATTATTAACCAAGGAAAAATTGTGGCTAACGAAACCACTGCAGGACTGAAGTTAAATAAAGAAAATAAAATTGTATTAACCGTTGAGTTTGACAAAACAACCAGTGAGGATTTGCTGTTAAAAATTAACGGTGTTTTAAAAGTAAAGAAAAATCCGGCAAACAATTCTTGGTTGTTTGAAATAGCTAACGATAGTGTAAGAAACGCCATTTTTCAATTTGCTGTAGAGCATGAAATGGTGGTGTTAACACTTCAGAAAGAAAATGAAAGTTTAGAAAGTATTTTTAAGAAATTGACTTCAAACAAAAAATAAACTAAAAAATAGTTTAGTTTGTAAAAAAAATCTACTTTTGACCTCGTTATTGTGGAATGATTTGGCTGCTTGCAACCACATGAAAAAATGCTAAAAAGTGTACTTTTCACATTGCTACCAGCCTGCATTTCTTTTTTTATTAACTTGTTAAAATAAAATTAAATGTCTTATTTATTTACATCCGAATCTGTATCAGAAGGGCATCCGGACAAAGTAGCCGACCAAATTTCTGATGCTTTAATTGATCATTTTTTAGCTTTTGATCCTGACTCAAAAGTAGCTTGCGAAACCTTAGTAACAACGGGTCAAGTAGTGTTGGCAGGAGAAGTTAAATCTAATACTTATTTAGACGTACAAAAAATTGCTCGTGAAACCATTAATAGAATTGGTTACACGAAAAGCGAGTACATGTTTGAAGGAAACTCTTGTGGAGTCTTTTCGGCTATACATGAGCAATCGCCTGATATTAATCAAGGAGTAGAAAGAAAGAAAAAAGAAGAGCAAGGTGCCGGAGATCAAGGAATGATGTTTGGTTACGCAACAAAAGAGACAGATAATTATATGCCATTGGCATTAGAGATATCTCATTTGTTGTTGAAAGAATTGGCTGCTATCAGAAGAGAAGGTAAAAAAATGAAATACCTTCGTCCCGATTCAAAATCTCAGGTAACTATTGAGTACGATGATAACAATCAACCAGTAAGAATTGATGCTATTGTTGTTTCTACTCAGCATGATGATTTTGATACAGAAGCTAAAATGTTAAAGCAAATTAAAGATGATGTAATTAACATTTTAATTCCAAGAGTTAAAAAATTGCTTCCAAAACACATCCAAAAATTATTTAATGATAAAATTAAATACCATGTAAACCCAACAGGAATATTTGTAATAGGTGGACCACATGGAGATACTGGTTTAACAGGCAGAAAAATTATTGTTGATACTTATGGTGGTAAAGGAGCTCACGGTGGTGGAGCATTCTCAGGAAAGGACCCTAGTAAAGTAGATCGTTCTGCAGCTTATGCTACCAGACATATTGCCAAAAATATGGTAGCAGCAGGTTTGTGTGATGAAGCGTTGGTACAAGTAGCTTATGCTATTGGAGTTGCTCAACCAGTAGGACTATTTGTTTCTACTTACGGAACTTCAAAAGTGGATATGAAGGATGGAGATATTGCAAAAAAATTAATGAAGTTATTCGATTTAAGACCTTATGCAATTGAAACCAGATTTAAATTAAGAACACCTATTTATTCTGAAACAGCAGCTTACGGGCACATGGGAAGAACTCCTCAGGAAATTACTAAAGAATTTACAAATGGTTCTGGAGAGAAGAAAAAAATTAAGGTAAAATTATTCCCATGGGAAGAATTGGATTATGTAAGTAAAATAAAAAAAGAGTTTAAATTAAAATAAATAATTCACTAATAACGTTAATTCGATTGTCAGAACAAAAACTAAAATAAACTTAACTCAATTAATTTGATGTTTAAATATTTTTTTTTGTAATTTGGCAGCTGATTTTAAAAAAAATAATTAATTAAAGTAAGCAATAAACAAATCAAAACTATGAAACAATTATTTGCATTATTAACATTAACAGCAGTATTAAATTTTGGTACTATTAATGTAACTTACGCTCAAGATGCCAATGCAACAGAGCAAACAGCAGAAGATTCAGCAACTCAAGCAAAAGCTGAAGCGGATGCTAAAGCAAAAGCGGAGGCAGATGCCAAAGCAAAAGCAGAAAAAGAAGCTCAAGCAGCAGCAGATGCAACAACATCAGAGGTTGTTGAAGAAGACTTATCTTTTACTCAAATCATCAAACAAAAATTTATTGAAGGCGGTCCTGGTTTTATGGGAATCGTTTTAGTATGTCTTATTTTAGGTTTGGCAATTGTTATTGAGAGAATTGTTTACCTAAATATGGCAACAACTAACACTAATAAATTATTAAAAAATATAGAAGATTCATTAAATGCAGGTGGTGTTGAAGCAGCTAAAGAAGTTTGCAGAAATACAAAAGGACCTGTTGCTAGCATTTTCTACCAAGGGTTAGATAGAAGTCATGAAGGAATTGATATGGTGGAGAAATCAGTTGTTTCTTACGGAGGAGTTCAAATGGGATTATTAGAAAAAGGAATCTCTTGGATTTCATTATTTATTGCGTTGGCTCCAATGCTTGGTTTCATGGGTACAGTAATCGGTATGATTGGTGCGTTTGATGCGATTGCTGCTGCGGGTGATATCTCTCCTGCTGTTGTTGCTGATGGTATTAAAGTAGCCCTTTTAACAACTGTATTTGGTTTGATAGTAGCAATTATCCTACAAATATTTTATAATTACATCGTTGCAAAAGTAGATAGCTTAGTAAACGATATGGAAAATGCTTCTATTTCATTAATAGATTTATTAGTGAAGCACCAATTATCTAAAAAATAATAATAAAAACATAAACAGATGAATAACAAATTATTCAGTATTATATTATATGTATTGTTGGGACTTTCAGCAGTATTAAGTGTTCTTTTCTTTATGGACATTGTTTCTGAAGGAATGCTTATTAACTGGTGCTATATATTATTAGGGATAGCTACGCTTACTGCTATAGTTTTCCCAATAATGACAATGGCACAAAACCCAAAGAATGCTAAAAATGCGTTAATAGGCATTGTTGGCTTAGCAGTTATTTTTGCTCTTGGTTACTTTATGGCTGGAGATGAAGAAGTCTTTGATGCAAGTGCTAAATTATTAGCAGATGCCTCAACTTCACAATTATCTGAAGCTGGTTTAAATGCATTTTATATCTTAGGATTAGGTGCAATTGGAGTAATAATTTTTTCAGAAGTATCTAAAATATTCAAATAAAAAATGGCTAAAAGAGAAATATCAGAAATTAATGCCGGCTCAATGGCGGATATTGCATTCCTGTTGTTGATATTCTTCTTGGTAACTACCACTATGGATACGGATACAGGATTGATTAGAAAATTGCCACCACCACCGGAAGATTTACTAGAACCGCCACCCCCAATCAAACAAAGAAATATTTTTGAAATATTAGTTAATGCGAATGATCAATTGTTGGTTGAAGGGGAGTATATGCAAGTAACAGAATTAAGAGAAAAAGCGAAGGAATTTATTAAATCTGATGTTGGAAATCCTAATATGCCTGAGTTTAAAGAAGAACAAATTGATGGATTAGGGTTATACCCTGTTTCTAAGCAAATCATTTCATTACAAAACGATAATGGAACATCTTACGATATGTACATTAAGGTGCAAAATGAATTGGTAGCAGCTTATAATGAATTAAGAAATGAGTTCGCTCAACAAAAATTCGGAAAAACTTACCAAGAACTTCTTCAACAAGCAGGAGCTTCTGAAGCAGCAGAACAACAATTAGATGCTGTTAAAAAAGTTTATCCACAAAGAATTTCTGAGGCAGAACCCAAAAAAGTAGGAGGAACCAACTAATGTCAAAATTTAGAAAAAAAGGAAGTAAAGGACAACCTGCTATTTCTACTGCAGCTCTTCCTGATATTGTTTTTATGTTACTTTTCTTCTTTATGGTAACCACTACCATGAGAGAAACTACCCTTAAAGTGGTAAATAAAATTCCATTTGCAACTGAAATAGAAAAGTTAGAAAGAAAATCATTGGTAAGTTATATTTATATTGGTAAGCCAATTAAAGAACTTCAGCCGGTTTTTGGTACAGCACCAAGAATTCAGTTAAATGATGCTTTTAAAACCAAAGAAGATATTTTTCAGTTTGTTGAGATGGAAAGAGATGAAAGAGATGAAGCCGAAAGAAATTTAATTACTTGGTCTTTAAAAGTAGATCAAAAAACAGAAATGGGTATTGTTACAGATGTAAAGCAAGAACTTAGAAAAGCCAATGCTTTAAAAATTAACTACTCAACTAAGAAAACAGACAAGATACTTAATTAATAGTATTTAAATAGCATAAAAAGCTCAGTAGGCAATCAGCTTACTGAGCTTTTTTTATGGATATCAGTTAAAGTTGAACTAAGCTTTTAAACAACTTCATTTAGAATAATGTATTTTTGTTGATTATGCACAGCTATTTTTTATATCAACAAGCAGATACTTCTCAAACAGAAAAACAAGAGAATAAAGACAGTATTGTGTTACCACAAACCGATACTTTTCCTATTGATTTAATGGAAGAAATTGATGAAGTATCTATAAAAGAAGTGGTAAAACCCAAAAAACCAAGATATACTAATATTCAAGAGCAACATTCAACCAATACATTAAAAGAAGGTGCAGATTTTATTGCTGATACAACTAACTTTGGTTTAAATGTAAAAAAACTTTATTCGTTACCGATTAGAGAAGTTAACAAGAAAAAAGAATCACCAAAAGATACTACAACAACTCAACAAGAAATAGTTTTCACACCTGAATATAGAACAGAATATGTTCACACTTGGCAAACCATTATTTTGCTTGGTTGTTTCGTATTAGTAGGTTTAGCAAAATCATTTAATAGTTCACGAGTAAAACTTATTATAAAGTCGCTTTTTACATCAAGTGGTGTGCAAGAAGCAATTAGAAGCGAAAAAATGTTTTTCAACCAGGCAAATTTACTGTTGCATATAGTAGCCTTTTTTAGTCTTTCTTTATTCTTTTATGACTTTTTATTGTATAAAGATATATTCTATAGAGACACGTCATATTTCTTTATGAAAGTAATTGCTGTAGTAGTTGTTTTATATGTTATAAAACAACTTTTAGGATTACTTATTAATAATGTTTTTGATTTTGACAACTTGAAAACAGCTTACGTTTACTTAACATCAATTCATACCATACTTATTGGAGTAATTTTACTTCCATTACTGACATTGAACTATTATTCTTATCTACAAGAAGTAGAAAATTATAAAATGTTGATGGCAATACTAGTTCTTTTTGTGTTCATTATCAACTTGTTAAGATTGTATTTTGTAGCAAGACAAAAAAATATTTCTATATTCCATATAATTTTGTACCTTTGCACCCTCGAAATTTTACCGTTAATCGTTGTTATTAGGTACTTTATCTTTTAAAAATGATTATTTAACTAAAAAAATGAGTTTATGTTGAAAGTGAAAAGTGTTTTAGTTTCTCAACCAAAACCTGAAAGCGATAAATCACCCTATTTTGATCTTGCCACAAATTGTAAAGTAAAAATTGACTTTAGGCCGTTTATCCATGTTGAAGGAGTATCAACAAAAGATTTTAGAAGTCAACGAATAAATTTTACTGATTTTAATGCTGTAATCTTTACAAGTAGAAATGCAGTAGACTATTTCTTTAAAACTGCTGAAGAAATAAGATATAATGTTCCGGAATCATTAAAATATTTTTGTATTTCTGAGGCAATTGCTTTTTACCTTCAAAAGTATATTGTTTACAGAAAAAGAAAAGTGTTTACCGGTAAACAAACATTTCAGGATTTAATTCCATTGTTAAAGAAAAACAAAGATAGTAAGTTTTTGTTACCTTGTTCAGATATTATTAGTCCGAACATAAAAGAGTTGTTAGAGAAAGATAACATTAACTATCAGTGTGTCGTTTTGTATAGAACTGTTTGTAGCGATTTAAGTGATTTAAGTGATGTAAATTATGATGTGTTGGCTTTCTTTAGCCCATCAGGAATTAAATCATTGTTTCAAAACTTTCCTAACTTCAAACAAAACGATACTAGAATAGCAGTTTTTGGCTCAACAACATCAAAAGCAGCAGAAGAAGCTGGTCTTAGAATAGATATTTGTGCTCCACAACCCGAAGCTCCATCAATGACTAAAGCATTAGAGTTGTACATAAAAGATGCTAATAAAAACGGAAAGAAATAGTTTTTATAAGATAAATAGAAAAGAGCCGAATAATTTATTCGGCTCTTTTTCTTTGTTATCAAGAAGTATATACAAACAATTTTGTAATTTCATACCTATAATTGATTTAGCGTGAATTTATATTCTAAAAAACAAAGATGGAAACTTTTATTAGTAGGAATTGCAACGCTAATTGTGTTGTCTTCCTTGTGGTACACCAATATTTTAGTTAGGCAAATTGCTCAAGAAGAACGAGAGAAAGTAAGGTTGTGGGCAGGAGCTATTCAAAATAAAGCCACTTTGGTACAGCTTACAGGAGAATTATTCGATAAAATTTCTAAAGAAGAAAGAAACAGAATTGAAATTTGGGCTGAAGCTACTAAACGAATTATTACCTCTACCAATCAAGATGCCACTAACTTTTATCTTCAAATTATTGGTAAAAATGAAACCATTCCGGTTATTGTAACAGATGAAGAAAATAAAATTATCAACTATAGAAATATAAAATTATCAACAGGAATTGATACAGCAAGTTATTTAAATGCTCAGCTTGATTCCATGAAAAATACCAATGACCCCATAGATTTAAAAATTCACGTTACCCGAAATATTACTTGGAACCACAAATTATATTATCAAGATTCTGAAATTTTTACCGAATTAAAAATTGTTTTAGATGATTTAATAAAATCCTTTATTTCTGAAATTGTGGTGAACTCTGCTGCTGTTCCTGTTGTTTTTACCGATAGCACTCAAACTAATGTCATTGAGTATGGTAATTTGGATAAAGATAAAATTAAGGACTCTACCTATTTGGCCAATACTATTGCGGAAATGCGAAGCCAAAACACACCTATTGCTATTTCCATCAATAATAACGAAACACAATATATTTTTTATAAAGATAGTGAACTATTAACTCAACTTAAATACTATCCTTTCTTTCAATTTGGCGTAATCGGTTTATTTATTTTAATTGCTTATTATTTGTTCAGCACCTCCAGAAAAAGTGAACAAAACCAGGTTTGGGTTGGGTTGGCAAAAGAAACAGCTCACCAATTAGGCACACCACTTTCTTCATTAATGGCATGGGTAGAATATTTAAAACTAAAAAATGTTGATCAAGCTACTATTGACGAGCTATCTAAAGATGTAAATAGATTAGAAATTATTACCGAGCGGTTTTCTAAAATTGGTTCTATACCTAAATTAGTTGATGAAAATGTTGGTGAAACTTTAAGAAGCACAGCTGCTTATTTGCAACCAAGAATCTCAAAAAATGTTATCATTAATTTTAATTTTTCTAAAGAAGAGAAGGTAGTAGCTCCATTAAATACCTCATTGTTTAGTTGGGTAATAGAAAATTTAATTAAAAATGCAGTAGATGCCATGCAAGGCGGAGGAACTATTGATATTTTTATGATAGATCAAAAACAATTTGTGTATATAGATATTAGCGATACGGGACATGGGATTCCGAAATCTAAACAAAAAACCATTTTTGAACCCGGTTTTACCACTAAAAAAAGAGGTTGGGGATTAGGGTTGTCATTAACCAAGCGTATTATTGAGAATTATCATAACGGTAAAATTTTCGTGAAACAATCTAGTGAGAAAGGCACTGTTTTCAGAATTGTTTTAAAAAAGTATTAAGCCTAAAATAATGGCAGGTATTTACATCCATATTCCTTTCTGTAAACAAAAATGCAGCTATTGCGATTTTCATTTTTCTACTAATTTTAAGTACAAAACAGTATTATTAGCGGCATTACAAAAAGAGATTGTTTTACAAAAAGACCATTTCAAAACCGAGACCATAAACACCATCTATTTTGGTGGAGGAACGCCTTCGGTGTTGACAGAAAAAGAATTAAATTTATTGCTAGAAGCTGTTTATAGGAATTACCAAGTAAATGAAAAAATAGAGCTGACAATGGAATGTAATCCCGATGATATTACTTCTAAAAAAATAAACGAGTATAAAAAAAGTGGCGTAAACAGGTTAAGCATTGGGGTACAATCTTTTTTTGATGACGATTTGCAGTTTTTTAATCGTGCCCATAATGCTAGCGAAGCAGAACAAAGTATTTTAAAAACACAAGATGCCGGAATTGACAATATTACAATTGATTTAATTTATAATAGTCCGCTGTTAATATTAAAAAAATGGGAGCAAAATTTGGATAAATTTATCAGTTTAAAGGTGCCACATCTTTCTGCTTATACCTTAACTGTAGAGCCTAAAACAGCCTTGCATCATTTGGTGAAAACTAAGCAAACCACCTTGCCAACAGATGAACAAGCTATTGAGCAATTTAAATTATTAATGGAAAAAACTAAACAAGCCGGATTAATACATTATGAAGTATCTAACTTTGGTAAAGAAGGTTATTTTTCGCAACACAACAGTAATTATTGGAAAGGTCAAAACTATTTAGGAATTGGTCCTTCGGCACATTCTTTTATGAATAATAATAGCTCTCAAACAAGAAGTTGGAATGTTGCTAATAATACTAAATACATTAAAGCCATCAATCAAAACACACCTTACTTTGAAGAAGAACTTATAGGTGAAACTACTGCTTTTAATGAATATATACTTACTCGATTAAGAACCATTTGGGGGTTGGATTTAGAATATATTAAAAACACGTTTAACCCAGTTTTACTAAATCATTTTGAAAAAGAGTTAGAAGCTTATAAAAACTCTGAGCTCATTACTATTTCAAAAAATACAGTAACTTTAACCACCAAAGGCATTTTTGTGGTCGATAAAATTACAGCAGACTTATTTTATGTATAATTGCCACGAATGCACAAATTATAAGATTTAACTTTATTGTAATTATGATAACAACTATTACCCATCAAAACAAAAACTACAAAATAGATTTATCTCAACCTATTGATATTTCTCTACCTTTGAGTAATACTCTCGAAAATGTTACCGCTTGGTATGTTTCAAAACCGGAATTTACTCCTGTTATGGAAAATGGCTTTGTTGGCGATGTTAATTTAGGAGGAAATGTAAATTTTAGAAATATTTTTTTTAATCCGCACGGACATGGAACGCACACAGAGTGTGTTGGACATATAAGTAAAGAGCCCTATACTATTAATCAATGTTTAAAACAATTTTTCTTTTTTGCAGATTTGATAACTGTTGAACCTGAAAAAATTGGTGATGATGCTGTAATTACTTTAGCCCAAATAAAACAACTATGGCAGCCAAAAGGCAGTGAAGCAATAATTATTAGGACACTTCCTAATGGTAATGATAAAAAATCTTTACAATACTCTAATACTAACCCTGCTTATATTGAAGCTGAAGGGGCTGCTTATTTAACACAAAACGGGATTAATCATTTATTAATTGATACGCCTTCCGTTGACAGAGAAAGTGATGATGGAAAATTGGCAGCTCATCACATTTTTTGGGAGTATCCAAGTAATACTCAACTCCACAGAACTATATCAGAATTGGTTTTTATAGATAATAATATTCCTAACGGAACTTATTTTTTAAATATACAAATTGCATCTTTTGAAAATGACGCCTCTCCAAGTAAACCAGTACTTTATAAAATCATGACATAATTCGAAAGTAAATTTTAACTTTTTGTTAAAATAAGCTTAGATTTTTTTCGATATTTGTAACCCTCACAAAAACAACCCATATGAAGCTAGACGAAATAGATTTGAAGATTTTAAAAAAACTTCAGGAGAATGCGAAAATAACTAACTTACAACTTTCTAAGGAAATATCTTTATCGCCTGCCCCTACTTTAGAACGAGTAAAAAAACTGGAAACAAAAGGATTTATTAAGAGTTATCATGCACTGGCAAGTGAAGAAAAACTTCAATTAGGCTTGAGTGTTTTCATGCAAATTTCATTAATCAGACAAAGAGACAATGCTATAAATAATTTTATTGAAAAGATTAATAAAATTGATGAAGTAATGGAATGTTACAATGTTACCGGACAGGCAGATTACCTATTGAAAATCTTAGTAAAAGACATTGCAGCATTTGATGCATTGGTAAAAGATAAATTATCGCCCATAGAGGAAATTAGAAACATGCATTCCATGGTAGTAATCTCTAAAGATAAATACTCAACTGTTCTACCTTTTCAATATTTAGATAAATAAAGTTATTCTTCGATATAAAGCCCCTTAGCTTTTTTTGCAGAAATAGTAATACCTTTAATAAAAGAGGAACTAAATCCGTTATGCTCCATTTCGTTTAGTCCTGCGATGGTACAGCCTTTAGGGGAAGTAACTTTATCAATTTCATCCTCAGGATGCGATTGATTATGAATTAGCAGACTTGCTGCACCTTTAGCAGTTTGGGCAGCCATTTTTAAAGCTTCATCAGCATGAAAATCAATTTCATTTCCACCTTGGGATGCTGCTCTTATGGCTCTTAAGAAAAAAGCAATTCCACAAGCACATAGTGCCGTTGCCGAGGTCATTTGTTCTTCATTAATAACTATAGTTTCTCCAACATATTTAAAAAGAGTGTCAACTTTAGGAAGTTGGGTTTTCCATTGTTCGGTGGTAGCAATACAAGTCATAGATTCTCTTATAGCAATGGCAGTATTCGGCATTGCCCTAACTATTGGAGTGTTTGTTCCAATAACATTTTCAATATCTTTAACTTTTATTCCGGTAACTACAGAGATTAAAAGGTGATTGGGAGTTAGTTCGTCTTTAATTTCATTAAGCACTTCATCTACTTTTTGAGGTAAAACTGCCAACACAATAATAGCTGCATTTTTTACTCCACCAATATTAGTGGTAGTAATAGCACAACCGTTTTCTTCAAAATATTTAAGCGTGTCAAGGTTTCTTTTTGTTAAGATAAAGTCATTATAATCATAATGTTTACTCTCTATTAGTCCTTTAACAAGTGACAAGCCGAGGTTGCCAGCACCAATAATAGCTATTTTCTTTTCTGGTTGACTCATAAATAAAGTAATTTTTCGGCAAAGATAGTGGCTTAAATAAAAAAGACATTATAATTTTAGGAATATATTACTTATTTAATTGGATTGGAATAGTTTTATGTTGAATGATACAAGTGTTAAAATATGTTTTTTAATTACTTTTCAGAAAGGTAAAATGATTAAAATTTGGAAAAGCTAAATTTAATTTCATTTCTTTGCAAGTCAAAATTTAAAATCACTATAAATGAATTAGTGATTTAAACCTTCTAGTATGACAAAAAATTTAGTTATCGTTGAGTCACCTGCCAAAGCAAAAACTATTGAAAAATTTTTGGGGAAAGATTTTACAGTAAAATCTAGTTTTGGACACATTAGAGATTTACCGGGAAAAAACATATCCATTGATATAGAAAACAACTTTGAACCTAATTATGTTGTTCCTAGCGATAAGAAGAAAATAGTTGCAGAATTAAAAAAATTAGCAAAGGAGGCAGATGTTGTATGGCTAGCTTCCGATGAGGATCGTGAGGGAGAAGCCATTTCTTGGCATTTATTAGAAGCGTTAGGCTTAGATGAAAAAAAGACCAAACGTATTGTTTTTCATGAGATTACTAAATCGGCAATTACTAAAGCCATAGAAAATCCTAGAAAAATTAATACACACTTAGTTGATGCTCAACAAGCAAGAAGAGTGTTGGATAGATTAGTGGGTTATGAGTTGTCACCTGTATTGTGGAAAAAAGTTAGGCCATCATTATCTGCTGGTAGAGTACAATCTGTAGCGGTAAGATTAATTGTTGAAAGAGAAAGAGAAATAGACAACTTTACCTATGAATCTGCTTTTAGAGTAATCGCTTTATTTGAAACCAATGATAAAGCAACAATAAAAGCTGAACTTCCGCACAGATTTAAAACACAAAAAGAAGCAGAGAAATTTTTAGAAATTTGTAATAATGCCGTCTTTACAGTTGAAGATTTAGAAACGAAACCTTCAAAAAGATCTCCGGCAGCACCTTTTACAACATCAACATTACAACAAGAAGCAAGTAGGAAATTAGGTTTTTCAGTAGCTCAAACAATGTCGGTGGCTCAAAAATTATATGAATCTGGAAACATAACGTATATGAGAACAGATTCTGTAAATTTATCAAACGAAGCAATTGGCGCTGCAAAGAAAGAAATTATAGCTAGTTATGGCGAGGAGTTTTCTCAAGTAAGAAAATTTAGTACCAAATCTAAAGGCGCTCAAGAAGCACACGAGGCTATCCGACCAACTTATATGAATAAGCATTCGGTTTCCGGTGATGCTGCTCAAGCAAGACTATATGATTTAATTTGGAAAAGAACCATTGCCTCTCAAATGAGCGATGCCAAACTTGAAAAAACTACTATTACTATAGGTATAAATACTTCAAAAGAAAAATTTGTAGCTAAAGGTGAAGTATTATTGTTTGAAGGTTTCTTAAAAGTTTATTTAGAATCTAGTGATGATGACCATCAGGAAGATGAAAAAGAAGGCATTTTACCACAAGTAAAGAAAGGAGAAGGGTTAAACCTAAACGAACTTACCGCTACAGAAAAATATAACAATCATCCACCAAGATACACCGAGGCTAGTTTGGTTAAAAAGTTAGAAGAATTAGGTATCGGAAGACCTTCTACTTATGCTCCAACTATTTCAACTATCCAAAAAAGAGGATATATTGTTAGAGAAGATAGAGATGGTAGTCAGCGAAACTATGTATTGTTAACACTTAAATCAGGGAAAATTTCTGAAAAACAACTCAAAGAAAATTTTGGTTTTGAGAAGAAAAAAATGTTTCCAACAGATATAGGTATTGTTGTTACAGATTTCTTGGTTGAAAATTTCGGAAAAGTGTTAGATTATAATTTTACTGCAAGAGTTGAAGAACAGTTTGATGAAATTGCTGAAGGTTTGAAAGAGTGGAGTAAGATGATAGCTGAATTTTACAAACCTTTTCACGATCAAATTACTGATACACTTGAAAATGCTGAAAGAGCTAGTGGTGAAAGATTGTTAGGTACAGATCCAAAAACAAAAAAACCAGTTATTGCTCGTATTGGCAGATTCGGACCAATGATTCAGATAGGAAGTACAGAGGATGAAGAAAAACCTCAGTTTGCAAGTTTGCTTCCAGAACAAAATATTTCTAATATAACCTTAGAACAGGCATTAACACTATTTCAGTTTCCAAAAACGTTGGGAAATCATGAAGGTAAAGAAGTAGTGGTGTCTCAAGGTAAGTTTGGACCATATATTAAATTTGATGAAAAGTTCATTTCATTACCTAAAGGTGAAGAAATTACTGCTGTTAATCTTAATAGAGCTATTGAATTAATTAAGGAAAAGCAACAAGCAGATGCTCCTATTGCTGAATATCAAGGAAAACCAGTTCAGAAAGGAGTAGGAAGGTTTGGTCCGTTTATTAAATGGGACAATATGTTTATCAATGTAAATAAGAAATATAATTTTGATGATTTGTCTCAGAGTGATATTAAAGAATTAATTGAGGATAAGTTACAAAAAGAAAAAGATAAATTTATCCATAACTGGGAAGATAAAGGTATTTCTGTTCAGAAAGCACGTTGGGGAAGATTTAATATTGTGAAAGGGAAGACAAAAATTGAATTACCAAAAGATACCAATGTAGAAAAAATGACTTTGGAAGATGTTGAAAAAATAATTGAAAAACAAAAACCGGCAAAAAAAACCAAAAAGAAAAAATAGGATTTTTATACTCATCATTGAATCAATACAAAACACTATATGGATTTTTTTGATTATTTTCAACCAATAGATTTAACCAAAGAAGTTTTTAACTTCGATTATAAAAGTAATCACTTTGCTAACAACTTACTTTATTATAGTGAAGATAATCATGATTTATCTAATGTTGCTATAGCAATAATTGGAATTGAAGAAGAAAGAAATGCTGCTAATAATGAAGGTTGTGGCAAAGCTCCTAATTTTGTAAGGAAATTTTTATATCGACTTTCATTTAATGGAAAGAAAAAAATAGCAGATTTCGGAAATCTAAAAAATGGAGCTACAGTTGAAGATACTTATTTTGCATTAAGTAATATTCTTGAAGAGTTAATCAAAAAAAACATTTTGCCTATTATTATAGGAGGAAGTCAGGATTTAACTTATGCTAATTTTTTAGCATACAAAAATTTAGAACAATCTGTTAATTTAGTAGCTATAGACGCTAAGTTAAATTTAGATGAAGCTAATCATGTAATTAATGCCGATAACTATTTGGCAAAAATTATTCTTCACCAACCTAATTACTTATTTAACTTTAGCAATATTGGTTATCAAAGTTATTTTGTATCTACCGAAGAAATTGATTTAATTTCTAAACTTTATTTTGATGCTTATCGTTTAGGAGAGATTCAGAATAATATAGAAGATGTTGAACCTATAGTTAGAAATGCAGATATTGTAAGTTTTGATGTTTCCTCCATAAGACAAGCAGAAGCTCCGGGAAATAAAAACGCATCTCCTAATGGTTTCTATGGAGAGCAAGCCTGCCAAATCGCAAGATATGCCGGAATTAGTGATAAACTCACATCTATTGGATTTTATGAATTTAATCCTGATTTGGATTTTAATAATCAAACAGCTCACAGTGTTGCACAAATGATTTGGTATTTTATAGATGGCGTAAACAACAGAAAAAATGACTTTCCTATTGGTAGTCGAAAAGATTATACTAAATATGTAGTTTCGATGTTAGAAGGCGGAAATGATTTAATTTTTTACAAAAGTGATAAAAGTGACCGTTGGTGGATAGATGTGCCATATCCTTCTCATGAAAAAATTAAAAACGAAAGACATTTACTAGTTCCATGCACTTACAAAGACTATCAAGTTGCTTGCAATAATGAGCTACCTGATATTTGGATTAGAACTTTTCAAAAATTAATTTAATTAATCCGTCAAGCAATTAACAAGTTTTTCACGAGTTCTCAACAAGAAATTAACAAAATAAAGTTAAAAAAGTTTTTGCATGTTATTTTTTTTTATTTATCTTAGCCGACTAATTGAGAAAAATTATATTTATAATTGTAAAAAATATCCTAAATACTATGAAAAAAATATTACTTTCTGCGTCTTTTTTGTTCTTAGGGACTTTCTCTTTAATGGCTCAGCAAGATGCTCAGTTTACACAAAATATGTTTAACAAATTAAGTGTAAACCCTGGTTCTGCTGGTCATAATGGTGGCATATGCGGAACATTATTTACTCGTCAGCAATGGACAGGTTTTGATGGAAATCCTCAAACACATATGTTGAGTGCAGATGCTCGTATTAGTAAGCATGGTGTTGGACTTACTGTTTTTCAAGATCAATTAGGTATAGAAAAATCTTTAGTGGCTAAGTTAGCTTATGCTTACCATTTAACTTTAGGTCCTGGAGAGTTAGGTATCGGTATTGAAGCAGGTATGTTAAGTAAATCTTTTCAAGATAATTTTATAGCTATTGATGATCCGTCATTAGATCCATCAATTCCTAATTCAGGAACTTCGGCCGCTACTTTTGATTTTGGTGCAGGTCTTTATTATTCTATCGCAAATAAAATGTATGTAGGTATTTCTACCTTACATATTCCACAAACTTCAGTAGAAGATGTGGCTGATCAAGGTGGAGTCGGAGCATTAAATTTTCAACAATCAAGACATTATTATATAATGGCTGGTTATGATTGGGATATTAATAACGATAAAAAATGGGTGTTAAAGCCATCTATACTTGCCAAAACAGATGCAGCTTCTACACAATTAGATGTAAATGTTTTAATGGAATACAATAAGATGCTATGGGGAGGCGTTACTTATAGAGTTGAAGATGCAATTGGATTGTTATTAGGTGTTGATATAGGAGAAGCAATAAATGAGCCTAGTATTTCAGGATTAAAAGTTGGTGTTGCTTATGATTTAACAACATCTGCATTAGCTGACCACAGTAGTGGAAGTTTTGAAATTATGTTAAGATATTGTACAAGTATATATAAACAACCAAAAAGAGAAGTTTATAGATCTGTAAGATTTTTATAATTAATTGTAACATTTATTAGAATAACCCGTTTAAGCCAACTCGTTTTAATTTTGATAAGATAAGAATTAAGATTAAAACGTGATAAAAAAGTTGACCGATAAAGTCAACAATAAAAAGAAAGAAGGAGGTAACAATGAAAAAAATACTAATAATATTAGCATTAGTCATTCTTTATTCATGTAATAAGCAGAATGGAGAATTAATTGGAGTTCAAGGAAG
>DATCTM010000003.1:0-11518 GCA_036567945.1 Vicingaceae bacterium | reverse complement strand
AAAAAATTAGCAATGATTTCTTTACCATGTTGCGTAAGAATAGATTCAGGGTGAAATTGAACACCATATAAGTTATACGTTACATGTCTTAATGCCATAATTTGGCTATTTTCTTCTACAGCAGTAATAATTAAATCTGTTGGAAAATTGCTCTGAGCAACTACCCAACTGTGGTACCTACCAATTTCAAATTGTTGAGGTAAATTTTCAAAAAGTTTATCAGAAGTGTCAATAACTTTTAACCGACTCGCTACACCATGAAAAACATGAGATAAATTCTCCAATTTTCCGCCAAAAACTTCACCGATGGCTTGCATTCCTAAACAAACACCTAATATTTTTTTTGTTGGAGCGTAAGCTCTTATTACATCTAATAATATTCCTGCATCTTTTGGTAAACTCGGTCCGGGAGAGAGAATTATCGTTTCGTAAGCACCAACAGCTTCAATGGAAATTTCATCATTTCTAAAAACATCCACTTCATAATTAAGAGCTTCAATATAATGCACTAAATTATAGGTAAAAGAATCGTAATTGTCTAGTACTAAAACTTTTTTCATCATTTATTCAGAAACATTCAATTGAATACGTTCATTTCTGTTGGCTAAATCCCAAGCAGTATGAAAAACCAATCGGGTAATTTTTTCCATTTTAGAAAAAATAATTTTATCAACGGTGTCTGTTTCTTTATGATAATCTTCGTGTACTCCGTTAAAATAAAATATTACGGGAATGTTGTTTTTAGCAAAGTTGTAATGGTCAGAACGATAATAATATCGATTAGGATCTTTCGTGGTGTTAAATTCATAATCCAATTCT
The DNA here is from genome assembly GCA_036567945.1 of Vicingaceae bacterium. GTDB lineage: Bacteria > Bacteroidota > Bacteroidia > Flavobacteriales_E > Vicingaceae > BRH-c54. The sequence continues at coordinate 10,699 of DATCTM010000003.1, read as the reverse complement.
AGTTGAGTGTAAGTAGCATTTGCTTTTTCATTGATTTCATGTAAATCATTACTAAGCATATCGGAACCAATAATGTAGATGTAATTTTCGTTATCTGCGTGTTTTTCATCCAGTCTTCCTATCATATCAATATTAAGGTTGGCAACTGTATTTTCTAAAGGAAAAATAGGGTAGTTGGTGTAATACTTTGAACCTAATAATCCTTTTTCTTCTCCTGAAACATTGAGAACTAAAATACTTCTTCTTGGTCCGTTGCCATCTTTTTTAGCTTTTATAAAAGCTTCGGCAATTTCCATAATGGCTACTGTTCCGGATCCATCATCATCAGCACCGTTAAAAATTTTACCATTATGCTCTCCAATATGGTCGTAATGGGCGCTTAAAATTATTAGTTCATCCTTTAAATCGCTGCCCTCAATATAGGCCAACACATTATGAGCGTCAGAAATAAGTGTTTCTTTGTTGATATTTATATTTAGTTTGTTTTTAATGGTAAAACTTTCTGGAACACCTTTGCTATTTATTTTTTCTTTAAGTTTTTGTGATGATTTTGAGATGATTTCATCAGCCATTTCGGAAGAAATGTAAAAACTAGGAAAATCGTAATCTATCTCGGATTTATCAAGGACTTGCAGTTTTTCGCTTTCAATAAAATGAGTGTACGTTTTTATCATTTCAGGCGTATTTTTATTAATGATAAGCAATGCCAAAGCACCTTTTTCTTTTGCTGTAGCAATTTTAGGGTTGTTTCTTTTGTTGCTCCATTTGGAAGGGGTATCTGTATTAGAAACCCAGTAGCGTTCATTTTTGTTTTTAGGTTCGCCATTTAGAATAATTACAACTTTACCTTTTACATCCAGATTGGTGTAGTCAGAGTAAAGAGAGTCGTCAATACCATAGCCTGCAAAAATTACTTCAGCATTAAATTGATTATTTTCAAGATAAGTAGGAAAGGTATAGAAGTCTTTATTTTGGATAAATGTTTTGTTATCATAAGTGATAGAAACTCCTGTCGCCTCTTGTACCCCCACTTTATAAGTTTGATAATAAACAATGTCTTTAATAGGAGGAATGCCAATTTCTTTGTAAAAATTGCTAATATAAGTAGCAGCTTTGGTAAGGCTTTCTTTACCTGTTTCTCTACCACCATACTCATCTGAAGCAATAATGTGTAAGTGTTTACTTAAGTCTTCTTGGGTAATGGTTGTAGCATATTTTAGGGCAATAGAGTCTTGTTGTGCAAAGCTGATGGTTAAGCCGAAAACCAATAATAGAAATACAGTTATGAGTTGTTTTTTCATGTTTGTAAAATAGTTTAAGGTAAAATTACTGAATCACTTTGTAAAATTTATTTAAAAAGATTAAGGGTTTGCTAATTTAACTGATATATATCATTAATAATTAGAAATTAAGCTATTAACTTTGGAAAATATTCTTAAACATGATGGATAAATTAAAAATAATAATAGGATTAATATTTATTGCATTATTTTATGCCTGTGCACCTGTTTATTTTCCTAATAAAGTAAATGCTCCTATGATTAATAAAGCAGGAGATTATAATGTGGAAGCTACAATGGGAGTAACCGGATTTGATGTGCAGACAGCCTATTCACCAATTGAAAAATTGGGTGTTATGGCTAATTTTTCAACCTTTGATGGTTCAGATCATTTTCATTCTTTTTTTGAAGGTGGTTTAGGCTATTACGAACCTTTGGGTTCAAAAGGTTTGTTTGAGATTTATGGAGGCTATGGTTATGGAAATTCAAAAACAACAACTGAAGGTATTTTTGGTACTACCAATAAAGGAAATTATTCACGGTATTTTTTGCAGCCATCTATTGGGCTAATTACTCTTGCTGATGAAGAAAGTGGTGTTACAGGTAGTTCATATTTTGCTCCCAGGTTTTGTTATGTGGATTTTGGGAGTGAAAATAGAGGGTATTTTGCAGAACCTGTAGTTGGAACAAGAATAGGTTGGAGAAGAATTCAAGTTAATTTACAAATGGGATTTTCTGTACCTGCTTCCGAATTAAGAATAGACCATGCTCCATTTATATTTAACTTTGGTTTAAGTTATGTATTTAAAAAGTAAATTAGATAGGTTTTTTAGCCAATTTTTCTAATCCGAAAATTAAGCCAAAACCAACAAGAGCAAGTATGATAACGGTCATTATTTGTGGCTCTTCATGGAATTGGTTAGGTAAAACATTGGTTTCTATGAATGGAACAATTTCACCTTTAGAATTCTCTCTGGTAGATAACACTTCTTTCCAAGGCCAAACTTTATTTAAAGAACCAATTAGAAAGCCTGTTAATGCAGCAACAGTAACATCATGGTATCTTTTAAATAGCCAATTTAAAAATTTAGAGAAAGAAAGCAATCCAACTACACAACCAACACCAAAAGTAAGTATGGTGGTAATTTTAAAATCTTTAATAGAGGAAAGAATTAGTTCATAAGAACCCAGCAATAGTAAAATAAAACTCCCTGAAATTCCAGGTAAAATCATCGCACAAATAGCAATAGCTCCTGAAACAAACACAAACCAAAGTGTATCAGGGTTTTCCATAGGATTTAAAATGGTTATAGTAAACGCAATTACTGTTCCTACAATTACAGCTAAGACACGCGACAACTGCCACTCAGCTACTTTTTTACCTACTAAAAATATGCTGGCAATTATTAATCCGAAAAAGAAACCCCAGAGCAATACAGCATGAGCATGAAGCAAATAAGTAATCAGTTTTGCCAAAGAAATTATGCTGACAGCAATTCCAAGTAATAGTGTAGTGATAAAACTTCCGTTGATGTGTTTCCAGAAAGGCTTAACACCTTCTTTGGTTAATACTTTTAATGCTTGTAAATTAAAATTGCTAATGGTTTCAAGTAATTCTTCATAAATTCCTGAAATAAAAGCAATAGTTCCACCAGAAACTCCGGGAACAACATCTGCTGCACCCATAGCTATGCCTTTCAATGCAATAAAAATATAATCTTTAAGATTTCTTGTTGCCATTTTTTAGTTTATAAGCATTCTTCAACATAAGCTTCAATACCACCTTTTAAAGAGTAAATATTTGGAAGTTGATGTTTTACCGTTAACGTACGCACAATGGCAGAAGATCTTTTTCCTGAGTTACAGATAAAAACAGTTTTTTTATCATTTTCAAACTCTGCTTTGTTGTTAATTACATTTTCTAAGGGAATGTTTGTTCCCCCTAGGTTAAAATCTTCGAAAACATAATCATCTCTAATATCAATAATTTGAATATTAGCGTTTTCCTCTATCATTTTTTTTAGTTCTGAAGGAGCTATTTCATTCATAATATAAAGAATCTAAAATTAAGTAGTAGCTTATTAATGAAAAGCTGAAGTAATTTCTTCCGGAAGGTTTTCGAAGAAGGTATCTCCTCTTAACCCTAGTCTAAGACATTCCAAAGCAATTACTTCGTTGGGAGCAATATTTCCTAAGTTTACATTTGCTCCAAATTGCTTAATAAACCAAACTTGTTGATTTTTAAGTGGGGCTTCCCAAAGGATATTTTCTAATTTTACTTTAGCAATAATTTTGTTTACTAAAGCAACATGAGCCGTTCCGTTTGGGCGATAAATACCAACGGTACCACTTTCTCTAGCTTCAGCAATAACTTTCCATGCTCCGGCATCTAATTCATCTTTCATCATAGAAATCCATTTGGCAGGACTAATAAAAATTCCTGCCTCTTTAGAACCTACTTCAGATAAAACTCTATAATCTTTTGCTAATGTAGCAATGTACTCACATTTTTTCTCATTAGGAAGAATGATAGAACCATCAGAAACTTCGCAAGTATCAATGTTAAACTTATCTAATAATCTTCGGTAATCATCAAACATACCTCTTACTACAAAAGCTTCGAAAAGTGTACCACCCAAGTAAACATTCAAATTTCCGGCTTTATAAATATCAATTTTCCTTTGAAAATCTTTGGTTACATAAGAAGTTCCAAAGCCTAATTTTATAAGGTCTGTAAGATGAGCATTGGCATCTACAAAATTTTCTGCTTGTCGCCAGCTAAGTCCTTTATCCATCATCATGGTTAACCCATTATTTCTTGGTTTTTGATCTCTTTCTGGTATGTTTGGTAATTCAAAATTCATTATCGTTATAATTTTCTATGATTTCTAATAAGCTTGGATAATCTAATACTGCCGGATAAAAAGCAATTAATGCAGTTACTAATTTTTTATCCATATTTAACAATACTATAAGTTGTTTGGTAGCTTCTGTAAGGTTGTCAGTTTCGAGGTAGAATGCAACAAGACGAGTTCTTATCAACCCACTATCGGGATGTGTATCTATACCTTTTATAATGGTTTCTAAAGCCTCATCAACTTGTCCAATTTCATAATAAGCATCTGCTAAATCGACCCAAGAAGTATTGTTGTTGGGATCAATTTTAATAATTTTTTGATACAACTCTATTGCTTCTTCGTAAGCTTCAATATCTTTTAAAATATCAGCATAAATAAGTAAAAAGTCGGGGTGTTCTGGTTCTATTTCAATGGCTTTTTGAATAAAGAAAATGGCAGAATCTGTTTTGCCTTGCTCATTAAAAACATAAGCCATCCCTGCCCAAGCATCAGAGTGCATAGCATCTAGTTGTGTTGCTTTTTTAAAATATTCTATCGCTTCATCATATTGAAGGTTATTTTCATAACACTCGCCAATAAAATAAAGAATATCGGCATTTGGCTCTTCAAAGGCAAAAGTTTCTTTATAAGTTGTTATGGCTTTATCATATCTTTCTAATGAAGAAAGAGCATCGGCTTTGTTTAAATAAGCAGAAATAAAGTCTTCTTTTATGGCGATAACATAATCTTGAGCATCAATGGCTTTTTCATACAATTCTGCTGAGTGATAGCATATGCCTAAGTTGTACCAACCTACATAACTGTAGGGGTTGTCATCTAAAAAAGTGGTTAAAAATTCAATACAACTTTCTGTTCTATCATTCATGTTGTAGCAGAAAGTAATATCGTACAAAACAGTTTCGTTAGCAGGGTTTTCTTTTAGCACTTCCTTAAATATAGCAATGGCTTTATCCAATTGTAATAAGTTCTCATATTCAAATGCAATTTGCATTTTTATTGAAATTTGGTCGGCTTTGTCGCTAGTAAGTTTTAGTGCTTTATTGTAAGCATCAATAGCTTTGTTATGTTGCCTTATTTGGCTGTAGATACTACCCTTAATGATTTGGTTTTCAGGGTTGAAAGGTTCTAAAATTTCAATAGCATTTAGAATTTCTAAGGCCTTATTAGGTTTATGTATGGAAGCTAAATATTCAGCATATTTTATTTTAAGTGATGAAGAACTAGGATGCTGCTCTAAAGAAATATCAATGGCTTTTTTGGCTTTTTCATTTTCATTCATTTCCATATAATAGCTTATCAAATCTTCAAACTCTTCCACATCAAAAAAGTAGTGATGGTTTTCGTTTAGCATTTGCTCAAACCTATTAATAGACGCTGCATAATCTGCATCGTCATTATATGAATCAAAGTTGTCTTCCATACAAGATGTAAAATTAATTTTTTCAACGCAGGAAAGTAGTTTTTTGGAAGTTATTTTTCACAAAATAGTTAACAGTTAATTTTAGATTGTTAGTTCAATAGAATTACGCTAAATTTGTCCAAAATTTTCTATATGACATTAATAAAATCAATTTCAGGAATTAGAGGAACTATAGGTGGTATGCCTGATGAGGGGCTAACCCCTTTAGATATCGTAAAATTTACTTCGGCTTTCGGAGCTTGGATAAAAAAAAGAGCAAACAAAAAAGAGGTAAGTATAGTAATTGGTAGAGATGCTCGTATTTCGGGAGAAATGGTGCAGCATTTAGTTATTGGAACTTTGCAAGGATTAGGAATAAACGTGATAGATTTAGGGTTAAGTACTACACCAACAGTAGAAGTTGCGGTAGTCATGAAAAATGCTTCGGGAGGAATTATTCTTACTGCCAGCCACAATCCTAAACAATGGAATGCGTTAAAACTACTTAATGAAAAAGGGGAGTTTATTTCCGCTACTGATGGAGAAGAAGTATTGAGAATGGCAGCAGCTAATGAATTTGAATATGCCAATGTTGATGAATTAGGAACATATTCTGTTGATAACACTTACTTAGATAAACATATACAAGCAGTGTTAGATTTATCGTTGGTAGATGTAGCTGCTATAAAAGCTAAAAATTTTACCGTAGCAATAGATTGTGTGAACTCCACTGGTGGGATTTTCTTGCCACCATTGTTAAAAGCGTTGGGTGTAAAAGAAGTAATTGAATTATACTGCGAACCAAACGGTATTTTCCCACATAATCCGGAACCATTACCAGAAAACCTTACAGAAATTGCTTCGGTAATGAAAAAACAAAAGGCCGATGTTGGTTTTGTAGTAGATCCTGATGTAGACAGGCTGGCAATTGTTTCAGAAGATGGAGAAATGTTTGGAGAAGAATATACTTTGGTTGCTGTTGCTGACTATGTGTTGCAAAATCAAAAAGGAAATACTGTTTCTAATTTGTCTTCCACAAAAGCATTGCGAGATGTTACCGAAAAACAAGGAGGTGTTTATTTTGCTTCGGCAGTAGGAGAGGTGAATGTAGTTGAAATGATGAAGAAAGAAAATGCCATTATAGGTGGTGAAGGTAATGGGGGAATTATTTATCCTGAATTACATTATGGTAGAGATGCATTGGTAGGCATCGCTTTATTTTTAACACATTTAGCTAAAAGTAATGTAACTTGTTCGGAGTTAAGAAACAGTTATCCGAATTATGTGATGTCGAAAAATAAAATTGAGTTAACTCCTGATATTAATGTGGATGAGCTGTTGGTTCAGTTGCAACAAAAATACACGGATAAAGAAATTAATACCATTGATGGCGTTAAAATTCATTTCGATAATGGTTGGGTGCATTTAAGAAAATCGAATACTGAACCTATTATTAGAATTTATGCTGAAAATACAACTAAAGAAAAAGCAGACGAATTAGCTCAGCAGATTATTAAAGATGTGGAAGGAATGGTTAGATTGGTTTAAGAGTTTATAAGTTTAGGGAGGTTAGAAGAATAGAGTAACAATTAATGAATAACAAATAAATAAATGAAAGTATATTTAGATAATGCAGCAACAACCCCTTTAGATGAAGAAGTGATAGCAGCGATGATTCCGGTATTGAAAGAAAATTATGGAAATCCCTCTTCTGTTCATGCTTTAGGGAGAGAATCTAGGGCTATAATTGAAAAAGCCAGAAAGCAAGTTGCAGGGTATATTAATGCTGCTCCGTCAGAAATTTTCTTTACTTCAGGAGGAACAGAGGCAGATAATATGGTGTTGAGAAGTTGCACTGAAGATCTAGGTGTAAATCATATTATTACTTCTACTATTGAACACCATGCGGTTATAGATACTGCTCTGTGTGTAGAAAAGCATAACAACATTAAATTAAGTTTAGTCAACATTGATGACAAAGGCTATATAGATTTGAATCATTTAGAGCAACTGCTTGAAGAAAATAAAGATAAAAAAACTTTAGTTTCTTTGATGCATGCTAACAATGAAATTGGCAATTTATTACCGCTTAAAAAAGTTGCTGATATCTGTAAAAAATACCAAGCTTATTTTCATTCTGATACTGTGCAAACAGTAGGGCATTACCCTTTTGATGTTAGAGAATTAAAAATAGATTTTATGACTTGCTCTGCTCATAAATTTCACGGACCAAAAGGAACAGGTTTTTTGTTTGTTAATTCAGATTTGCAGTTAAAACCAATTATTACCGGAGGAGCCCAAGAAAGAAATATGCGTGCTGGAACCGAAAATATTTATGGTATTGTTGGGTTGACTAAAGCTATGGAAATTGCCCATAGAGATATGGAAAATCATGAAAAACACATTAAAGGATTAAAGCATTACATGGCAGAAGAGTTAAAAAAAGTGTTGCCCACTGTTGAGTTTAATGGAGATCCTTTGGGAGATAGCTTATACACTGTTTTAAACGTTCATTTTCCTCATTCAGATATGGATGAAATGTTAATTTATAACTTAGATATTGAAGGGATTTGTGTTTCCGGAGGTAGTGCGTGTTCATCAGGAAGTTCAGTGGGTTCACATGTTTTAAGTGGGTTGGGAATTAATCAGGAGCAACCTTCATTGCGTTTTTCGTTTAGTAAATATAATACCAAAGAAGAAATAGATTATACTATTAACGTAATTAAAGAACTATTTGGAAAATAATTAAAAAAGTAAAAAAATACAAACCATAAATACAGACACATGAAATTTTTTATAGACACAGCAAACTTAGACCAGATTAAAGAAGCACAAGATTTAGGTGTTTTGGATGGCGTAACAACGAACCCTTCATTAATGGCAAAAGAAGGAATAACAGGCTATGATAACATTATGAAACATTACAAAGCCATTTGTGATATTGTAGATGGAGATGTTAGTGCTGAGGTAATTGCTACAGATTTTGAAGGGATAATTAAAGAAGGAGAATTTTTAGCATCATTACATCCTCAAATAGTGGTAAAAGTACCTATGATTAAAGAGGGAATTAAAGCCATTAAATATTTTTCTTCTAAAGGAATAAGAACCAACTGTACGCTTATTTTTTCGGCAGGACAAGCGTTATTAGCTGCTAAAGCCGGAGCAACCTATGTGTCTCCATTTATTGGTAGGTTAGATGATGTTTCTACTAATGGAATTCATTTAATTGCTGAAATAAGAATGATTTATGACAATTACGGTTACGAAACTCAAATTTTAGCTGCTTCAGTTCGTCATTCTATGCACATTATACAGTGTGCTCAAATCGGTGCCGATGTAGTAACTAGTCCGCTAAGTGCGATAACTGGTTTGTTAAAACACCCATTAACAGATAGCGGTTTAGCACAGTTTTTAGCCGACCATGCTAAGGGGAATAAATAATTTCAATTAGAAAATAGAGAATTGAAGCTAGATATTAGAGGTTTGAAGTTGTAAATTAAAATGAATAGCTGTGAACTGATAAACTGTAAACTAATAACAATTAACGAATAACTCCAACATGCTAATAAAAATTTACCCAGAAAACCCTGATGAAAAAAGAATACAACAAGTAATTGATGTGTTGAAAAAAGGTGGTGTAATTGTTTACCCAACAGATTCTGTTTATAGTATGGGGTGCGATATGGCCAATAAAAGAGCAGTAGAGAAGATGGCTCAACTGAAAGGGGTTAAGTTAGAAGAAGCTAATTTTTCATTGATATGTTATGATTTGAGTAATATTTCAGAATATACTGTTCAGTTTGGTACAGATATTTATAAAATGATGAAAAGAGCACTTCCTGGACCTTATACTTTTATTTTAAATGCCAATAAAAACATTCCAAAATTGTTTCAATCTAAAAAACAAACCATTGGTATTCGTGTGCCGGATAATAACATTGCCCGAACAATTGTCTACCAATTAGGAAATCCTATGTTGTCAACTTCTGTACATGATGATGATGAAATTTTGGAATATACTACCGACCCGGAGTTAATTCACGAGCGTTATGATGGACAGGTTGATATAGTAATAGACGGTGGCTATGGGAATAACGAAGCGTCAACAGTAATAGACTGCACAGGAGAAACACCGGAAATTGTTCGACAAGGAATTGGCGTAGTAGATTTTTAAGTGAAACTTCATTGCTTGTAATTTAAATTTTCCGATTTTAATACATTAATTTTACCAATCAATTTAAAACATAAAAAATGAGTTTATTAGTTATAGGAACAGTGGCTTTTGATGCTATTGAAACCCCTTTTGGAAAAACAGATAAAATTGTTGGTGGTGCTGCTACCTTCATTAGTTTATCTGCTTCAAATTTTGTTAAAAAAACCAATATCGTATCTGTTGTTGGTGGCGATTTCCCTAAAGAAGCAATGGAAATGTTACAAAAACATAATGTTGATTTGGAAGGATTGGAAATCAGAGAAAATGAAAAAACCTTCTTTTGGTCAGGTAAATATCACAATGATATGAATACAAGAGATACATTGGCTACAGAATTAAATGTATTAGAAACATTCGATCCTAAAATTCCAGCGAATTACCAAGATTGTGATTTTTTAATGTTAGGAAATTTAGCTCCAGCTATTCAAAAGAAAGTAATTAATGGTCTACATAAACGTCCGAAATTAATTGTAATGGATACCATGAATTTTTGGATGGATATTGCTTTAGATGAATTAAAAAGCACTATTTCTATGGTAGATGTGTTGTCTATTAATGATGAAGAAGCTCGTCAGCTTTCGGGTGAATACTCTTTGGTAAAAGCTGCTCAAAAGATTTTGGCTTTAGGTCCTCAGTATTTAATTATTAAGAAAGGAGAGCATGGAGCTTTACTATTTGATAAAGAAAGTGTGTTTTTTGCTCCGGCATTACCATTAGAAGATGTCTTTGACCCAACAGGTGCAGGAGATACTTTTGCAGGAGGATTTATTGGTTATTTAGCAGAAACAGGCGATATTTCTTTTAATAACATGAAACGTGCTGTAATTTATGGTTCAGCAATGGCTTCTTTTTGTGTTGAGAAATTTGGAACAGAAAGATTAGAATATTTAACACCAACTGAATTGGAAGATAGAGTTCATCAGTTCATCAACTTGGTTCAGTTTGATAT
>DATCTM010000002.1:0-4074 GCA_036567945.1 Vicingaceae bacterium | reverse complement strand
TTTTTTAGCAAAAATAATTTGGTTTTAAATCTTAATATTAATTACTTTTACGCCTCATTTATTTGCACTAATTAAAATAATTTAAAGTTTAAACTGATAAAATATGTTAAAAAAATTAGCTGTTTTTGTAGCCGTAATATTCTCTATATCAATTGCGTATGCTCAAACTGGGCAAGGAACTATTAAAGGAAAAATGCTAGATAAAGAAACGGGAGAACCGCTTCCATTTGCTAATATAGTAGTAATGAAGGGGGGGCAGCAAGTTGCTGGAGCTCAAACCGATTTTGATGGAAAGTTTACTATTCCAGCTCTTAATCCAGGAAATTATGATTTAATTGCAAAATATGTGGGTTATCAAGATATAAGAGTAAATGGGGTTGTTGTTAATAATGGTCAGATTACCTTTGTGCCGGATTTAAAAGCTGGACAAGGTGTGGATTTGGCAGAATTTGAAGTGATAGAATATGAGGTGCCACTTATTAGTAAGGATCAAACTTCATCAGGAGGTACAGTAACAAGAGAAAATATAGCTAAAATGCCGGGTCGTTCTGCAGTTTCTGTAGCACAAACTGTCGGTGGGGTGTTTTCAAAGGATGATGGTAGTACAGATTTAAATATTAGAGGTTCTAGGAGCAATGCTACAGATACATATATAGATGGTATTAAGGTAAGAGGATCTCAAAATCTTCCAAATTCGGCTATAGAACAAGTAACTGTAATTACGGGTGGATTACCCGCTCAATTTGGTGATGTTACTGGTGGTGTTGTAAATATTACCACTAGAGGTGCTTCTTCAGAATGGTTTGGAGGGATTGAATATCTTACTTCAGGATTTAAGAATGGAGAAGATGGGATTGTTGGTTTAGATGATCATGGGTTTAATCTGTTAGGGTTTAGTTTGTCAGGTCCTATTATGTTTGCTAAAGATTCTACAGGTACTAAAAAAGATGCCAAGTTAGGTTTCTTTTTATCTGGTGAATTAAAATATGATGTTGATCCTAGACCAAATGCAATGGCTAACTATAAGGTGAAGGATGATGTGATGGAGGAGTTAAATGCAGTACCATACTCTGTTAATGAAGCTCAAGGTTCAGGAGTTGTTAATAATGCTCAATTTATTAGAGAAAGTGATTTAGAGGAAATACCTTTTAGACTAAATACTTCTAGGAAAGGAATGAATTTGGCTGGAAAAATTGACTATACTGTTTCGCCAACCATTAATTTAACATTTGGAGGTTCGTTTGATTATAACGATAGAAATAGTTTTAATAGGAGTAATGCCCTTTTTAATTCGCAAAACAATTTACAAGATGTTGATAAAGCGTGGAGAGCTTATGCGAGATATACTCAAAGATTTAGAAATAGTGAAGATAAAGATAACCCATCAGTAGTTAAAGATGCTTTTATATCTTTTCAAGTGGATTATTCTGTTACAGGAAGGACAGTTCAAGATAGAAATCATAAAGATAACTTAAGTCATTATGGATATATTGGTAAGTTTACATCGGAAAGGGTAAACACTTTTGATACAATTGCAACTACTGTTGAGATTGTTGATCAAAATGGAAATATTGTAGATACAATTACAGGAATGATGTCAAACCCTAATACAGTTAGTTATTCTTTTGAAGCGGGAGAGTTAAATCCAATTCTTGCTAATTATACTTCAGCGTATTATGATTATTTTGGTGATGACCCTGAGGCTGTTAAAGATAGAGAAACAGTGCAAGGTGGAGGAGCTTTGTTGAATGGGGACCATCCATTTGATTTGTACAATCAAATGTATAATCCTATGGGAAGAAGTGGGGATACTTATTTTCAACAACAAACTACTCAATTAAGATTTACAGGAGCAGGTAGTGCTAGTATTGGAGATCATGCTATTCAAATTGGTTTTGAATATGAGCAAAGAGATGAAAGATCTTATAATATTCAACCATATACTTTATGGAGACTTGGGAGACAGTTAGTAAATGTTCAAATAGAAGAAAGAAGTTTTGTTGAGGGTACTTTTATTGAATATCCTGGAGCTGGTGGTAGTGGATTTTCCCAATTTTTGTTTCAACAAGCTTATAACCCGGATGTTCATAGTCAGTTTGATAAGAATTTAAGAGAATCTCTAGGCATGTCAGAGACAGGTTTGAATTGGATAGATTTTGATTCTTATGGTCCAGATGTGTGGAACATAGACATGTTTACTCCTGATGAAATTTATACGGGAGCTAGAGGGTTGTTAAGTACTTTTGGGTATGATCATACTGGAAAAAAACTATCAGGAAATCCTAGTTTAAATGATTTTTTCACCAAAAAAGATGAAGATGGAAACTTTACAAGAGAAAATCCTTCGTTTCAACCCATTTATATAGCAGGTTATATACAAGATAAATTTGCTTTTGATGATTTAATTTTTAATGTTGGTGTTCGTATTGATAGATATGATGCAAACCAATCTGTGTTAAAAGACAAATATTCACTGTTTCCTGTAAAGACTGTAGCAGAAATTGATGGAATACCTAATAGACCGTCTAATATTGGTGATGATTTTGTGGTTTATGTAAATGATGTTTCAGATCCTAAGGTTAGTCAAATTACAGGTTATAGAGATGGAGATACGTGGTATAATGCTGATGGTGAAGAAATTTCTGATCCGGCAGTGCTAAGTTCCTCGGGAATCCCAAGCCCTTGGTTAGTTGATCCAAATAAAAATGATGTGTTTAGAGATTTAGATGAATCATCATTTAAAGATTTTGAACCACAAGTAAATATTTCGCCTCGTATATCATTCTCTTTTCCGATTTCTGATGAGGCTTTGTTTTTTGCACATTACGATATTTTAACCCAAAGACCATCTACTGGAAATAGAATGGACTTGTTAAGTTATTTAAATTTTCAAGGAGGGGGGTTTAGTTATTTTGGAGCTAGTAATCCTATTAATAATCCAGCTTTAAAAGCTGAACAAACTATTGATTATGAGTTAGGGTTTCAACAAAAATTAAGTAATTATTCAGCGTTAAAATTATCTGCTTTTTATCGTGAATTTAGAAATCAAGTACAAATGACCCAAGTTGTTGGAGCTTATCCTGGTAATTATTTTACTTTTGAAAATATGGATTTTGGTACTGTAAAAGGGATGACAGTTAGTTTTGACTTAAGAAGAAAAGGAAATATTACTATGAGAGCTGCTTATACTTTGCAGTTTGCGGATGGAACAGGATCTAGTGCTACTACTTCTTTAGGACTTGTGTCTTCAGGGAATGGTAATTTAAGAACATTGGTTCCTCTTTCATTTGATCAGAGACATGCCGTGTTGGTTTCTGCTGATTATAGATATGGTTCAGGAAAAAGTTATAATGGACCAGTGTTATTTGGTAAGCAAATCCTAAAAAATACAGGAGCTAATTTAACACTTCGTTCTGGTTCAGGAACACCCTATACTAGAAATGCTAGAATAGTAGGGACTCAAATTGCAGGACAGCCAAACTCACCTCAGTTAGGACAAATGAATGCATCACGTTTACCATGGACCAATACCGTTGATTTAAAAGTTGATAGAAACATTGATATAAAATGGGGTAAAGGAGAGGATGAAGACAAAAAAGAAGCATCTATGAATGTTTATGTTCAGGTATTGAATTTATTTGATGCGTTGAACATTGTTAATGTGTATAATGCTACTGGAAACCCTGATGATGATGGATTTTTAGATGCAGCTGAATGGCAAAATTTAATATCGACTATATCAGTAGATGAACAAGCATTTAGAGATTTATATATGATTAAGTTAGCTTCAAATCCAAATAATTTTGCTCTACCTAGAAGAATTAGATTAGGTATTCAATTGAATTTTTAAGAAAAAAATAAGATTTTAAATTAAAATAAATTATGTTAAAATATAAAACAATGAAAAAGCAGTTAATTTTAACTTTTATAGCTATAATAAGTGTTATTACTACTGAAGCCCGCAATGTACCTGTATCAGGTGGAGGCGGTAATAAGGGGGGCGGTAATGGGCAGGTAAGTTCAGCAGGCTGTGCACCAGCTACAGCGATAGCGACCTTGGAGTTAAACAATATA
>DATCTM010000001.1:0-35815 GCA_036567945.1 Vicingaceae bacterium | reverse complement strand
ATACGTTTCGGGTGAATTTGATTCACTACATAATCGTAATATTCTTTTTGTCGTGCCGGACCGACATATAAGGTAACAGTATCAATATCAGTTGGAGTAGGAGAATTAGTTAAAATTTCATGACCTTCAATTTCACCTTTTTTAATGCCAACAGGCACTACTTCATGTCCGTGTTGAGCCAATTTAGCAGTGGCTTTGTATGCATATCTTTCGGGGTTTGGAGTTGCTCCTAATATCAATGTCTTTTTCATTTTATTAGTTTAATAATTACACCATAAAAGTACGCATTATCCTGCTGCCAAAAATGTAAAAAAGCTTAAAAATTAAACCACATAGATACATAGTTTTTATAGTTTATTGAGTTAAGGAATTTCTATATTACGATGTGGTTAATTGCTTAAAAAAGTAAAGGTCTAAAAAAATGAGCTTAACTTTGTCGAACTTATTATTTTTACATCCAAATGAACACAAAAAAAGTAGCTTTATTAATTTTGGATGGCTGGGGTTTGGGAGACAAGACCAAATCAGACGCCATTTACAATGCCAACACACCATTTTTTGATGCCTGTTTAGCAAAATATCCCCATGCAAAACTAAAAACCTTTGGTGGTTTTGTAGGGTTACCCGATGGACAAATGGGAAACTCCGAAGTGGGTCATTTAAACATAGGAGCAGGAAGAGTAGTGTATCAAGATTTTGCTAAAATTAATAAAGCTGTTGAAGATAAAACCATCGATAAAAATCCTACTTTATTAGCTGCTTTTGAATACGCAAAGAAAAACAATGTAAGTGTTCATTTTATGGGGTTGGTTTCCGATGGAGGAATTCATTCACATCAAAAGCATTTGTACCGTTTATGTGAGATAGCACATCAGCAACAAGTAAAAAAAGCCTTTGTGCATGCTTTTACTGATGGTAGAGATTGTGACCCCAAAAGTGGATTGGGTTTTATAGAGCAACTTCAAGAAAAAATTCAACATACCAATGTAAAGTTAGCTTCTGTAATAGGCAGGTATTATGCTATGGATAGGGATAATCGTTGGGAACGTGTACAAAAAGCTTATAATTTGCTGGTAAAAGGAGAAGGAAAAACAACGCAAAATGTGTTGCAAAGTATCCAGGAGAGTTATATCAATAATGTTACCGATGAGTTTATAGAACCTACTGTTGTGGTGAATGAGACAGGAAATCCTATAGGAACTATTCAGCCGGATGATGTGGTGATTTGTTTTAACTTTAGAACCGATCGTTGTAGAGAAATTACCATTGCACTAACGCAAGAAGACAAACATGAATGGAACATGAATACACTTCCGTTGTACTATGTTACCATGACGAACTATGATAAGACATTTAAAAATGTGCATGTTCTTTACAATAAAGATAATTTAACGAATACCTTGGGAGAAGTACTATCTGCTCATAATAAAACCCAAATTCGTATTGCCGAAACAGAAAAATACCCTCACGTAACTTTCTTTTTTTCAGGAGGGAGAGAGGTGCCTTTTGATGGAGAAAAGAGAATTTTAATCAACTCGCCAAAAGTAGCTACTTACGATTTACAACCTGAAATGAGTGCCGAAGAAGTTACTCAAGCTATTCTTAATGAAATTAATAATGACCCTGCGGATTTTATTTGTTTAAATTTCGCTAACCCCGATATGGTAGGGCACACAGGTGTTTATGAAGCCATTGTAAAAGCGGTGGAGAAAGTGGATAATTGTGTGGAACGAATCGTAAACACAGGAATAGAAAAAGGATATTCATTTATCATTATTGCCGATCATGGTAATGCTGATGTTGCTATCAATGCTGATGGCTCTCCAAATACGGCTCATTCCACTAATTTGGTGCCTTGCATTTTAATAGATAATCATTACAAAGCTATTGCTGATGGAAAGTTAGCGGATATCGCTCCCACTATTTTAAAGTTAATGGATATTGCTTTGCCAGTAGAAATGGATGGAGAGGTCTTGGTATCTTGAGGTTCAATGTTTAAAGTTTGAGGTTTCATAAAACGATAATGTTTCTACCTCTAAACTCATAAACTTCTACACTAAACTAAATTTCCCACTCTTTTCCTGTTCTGTAAACAGTACCTTTAAAAGCTCCAACCAACATACCATGTTGGTTAGTTACCGGAATGTTGTAAATGCCTATTTTGTTAGATAAATTTACCTCTGTAGCTTCTGCAAATAAGGTGTCGCCAACATTTACCGGATTAGGATAAGAAATAGAACATTCCAATGCTACACTTAATCTGCCATAAGCATTAGAAGCAAAAGCTAATGCACTATCGGCTAATGAAAAAGTTACTCCACCGTGTATAATGCCAAATCCATTGCACATCTCCGGTCTTACCGTCATTTTTAGTTGACAATATCCTTCTTTTGACTCAATGACTTCGATACCCAACCATTGGCTAAAAGCATCGGTTTCCATCATTTTATCTACTATTTTGTGTGTTTGTCCCATAATTAAAAGAAATTTTTGTTTTCTCTTACCATTCTTCTTAACAATACACTTGGTCGATAACGATCTTCGCCATATTCGGCAAAAAGTGTTTCTAATTGTGTAAGCACATTTTCCAATCCAATTTCATCTGCCCATTTTAATAAACCTTTAGGGTAATTTACACCTTTGGTCATCGCTAAATCGATATCTTCTTTAGAAGCAATGTTTAGGAATAAAGCATCAACAGCTTCGTTAATTAACATTACTAAAATTCGGTTGAAAATAACAGTGCCTAAGATTTTGTCTTTGTTGGGTTCCGGCATATTAGCTTCATCAGCATAATTGTAATAACCTCTACCGGATTTTCTTCCGTACCAACCTGCTTCTGAATGGCGTTTTTGTGTAAAGGATGGTTTGTATCTCGGGTCGTAATAAAACGCTTCAAAAACGGTTTCTGTAACCGTATAATTAATGTCGTTACCAATATAATCCATTAGCGTAAAAGGACCCATTCTAAAACCACCTATTTCGGTCATAGCCCAATCTATGGTAGCAAAATCGGCTACTCCTTCTTCATAAATTCGTAATGCTTCGCCATAAAATGGACGGGCTACACGGTTAACAATAAAACCCGGAGTATCTTTTGCTAATACCGTTACTTTTCCCCAATTATCAATTAATGCTCGAGCTGTTGTTTTGGTAGCTTCAGAGGTTTGTACTGCAGGAATAATTTCTACCAAGGGCATTAATGGTGCAGGATTAAAAAAGTGGATGCCAATTACTCTTTCCGGCTTTTTACAAGCTGCTGCAATGGAAGCAATAGAAAGTGAAGAAGTGTTACTTGCTAAAATACAATCGGGAGAAGTAATGCTTTCCAGCTGAGCAAACACTTTCTTTTTTACCTCTAAATTTTCAATGATGGCTTCAATAATTAAATCACATTCGGCTAAATCTTTAGTTGAGGTAGAAAAAGTAATACGTTGCATTATATTATCTGCCGTAGCTTGGTTGATTTTTTCTTTTTGCACTAAACGAGATAAAATGTTTTTTAACCCTGTTGAAGCCTTTACTAATGCTTCTTCATTTAAATCTACCAGAGTAACTTGGTGTTTGTTGGTTGCTGCAATTTGCACAATTCCGGAACCCATAGAACCTGCTCCTAGTACGCCTACTTTATTTATTTCATTCATAAGTTATATCTTTTTTCTTCATTCCTAATGTTTGCTTTTGTTAATTAATTCCCTTTGAAGATTGGTTTACGTTTTTCTAAAAATGCATTTACACCTTCTTGGTAATCGTACGTCTGTCCGGCTTCATTTTGTAACTCACCTTCTCTGGCTAATTGTTGTGTTAAGTTGTTATTAAACGATTCGTTTAATAATCTTTTAGTTAAGCCAATTCCTTTGGTAGGCATTTGAGCTAAGGTTTGAGCTATTTTTAGGGCTTCTTCTTGTAAAGCTTCATCGGCAACAGCTTTATAAATCATACCCATTTTTTCAGCATCTTCAGCTATAACCTTATCTCCTAAAAACATTAAAGCAGCAGCTTTTTGCAGACCAATTAATCTGGGTAGGTAGTACGTTCCTCCACTATCGGGGATTAACCCAATTTTACTAAATGCTTGTATAAAACTTGCTGATTTTGCTGCAAGGGTAATATCGCAGGCCAATGCAATGTTGGCTCCAGCACCCGCTGCAACACCATTTACGCCACAAACAATAGGTTTCTCAATTTTTCTTAATCGATCTATTATTGGATTGTAATGTTCTTCTACAATTTTGGGTAATTCGGTTTGATTAGGATCTATGGCTTCTGCTAAATCTTGTCCGGCACAAAATGCTTTACCTTCGGCAGTAATGTAAATGGCTCTTATTTCGGTTTTTTTTTCACATTCGTCTAAAGCAGCTTGTAAATCAAAAGCCATTTGGCGAACAAAACTGTTGAATTTATCGGGTCTGTTAAGGATGATAATGCCTACTCCATTATCAATTTTAAAGTTGATGTTGCTCATAGTTCTTCCATTATTTTTTTATAGTTGAACAACAAAAATAGCATTTTGTGTCCATCTATTGTTATTCAAGTATTAGGTTTATTACATTTGCAACTTAAAATTATCATAGATGATTAAATCAATGACCGGATTTGGGAAATCCGCAACTAGTATCAACCAAAAGAAAATCAGCATTGAAATTCGTTCGCTTAATAGCAAACAAGCTGATATTTCTATAAGAATTCCGGCTGTTTACAAAGAAAAAGAATTAGAACTTAGAGCTAAAATTAATCAGCATCTTGAAAGAGGAAAAATTGAATTTAATTTATACGTTGAGCAAACTACTTCCACACCAAATTACCAAATCAACGAAAGTTTATTTAAAAACTATTATAACGAGTTAAAAAGTTTGGCAGATGAGTTGGGCGAGCAATCCGATTTAATAAAAATTGTTGCCGGAATGCCTGATGTTTTTCAGAAAGAAGAAAAACAAGCCTTAGATGAATCAGAGTGGCAGACCATAGTAGAATTGACTACAAAAGCCTTGCAAGATATTGATGCTTACAGAACGGATGAAGGCAATACGCTTCAAAAAGAAATGGAGTTGAGAATTAATAATATTCAACAATTATTGAAGAAGGTAGAGTTGTATGAGAAAGAAAGAGTAATTACTGTTAGAGAAAGGATTACAGCACATTTAGAAGAAATTGTTAATGGTAATCAGATAGATAAAGACAGGTTAGAGCAAGAGTTGGTTTTTTATATTGAAAAGTTTGATGTTTCAGAAGAAAAGCAACGATTACAATCTCACCTCGATTATTTTATGGACACTATGAATGATAAGGATTCCCAAGGAAAAAAGTTGGGTTTTATCAGTCAGGAAATGGGTAGAGAAATTAATACTTTGGGGTCAAAAGCAAATCATTCCGAATTACAAAAAATTGTGGTGGAGATGAAAGATGAGTTAGAAAAGATTAAAGAACAGATATTAAATATTTTATAAGAATTATGAGTAAAAACAAATGCATTATCATTTGTGCCCCATCGGGAGCAGGAAAAACTTCTATTACTAAATACTTGTTGGCACAAGATTTAAATTTAAAATTTTCGATTTCGGCATGTAATAGAGAAAAAAGAGAGAATGAAACTAACGGAGTGGATTATTACTTTTTGAGTACAGAGGAATTTCAAAACAAAATAGATAATAATGAATTTGTAGAATGGGAAGAAGTTTATCAAGATCAATATTATGGGACTTTAAAATCTGAAATTACCAGAATTTGGGAAGAAGGACATAATGTAATTTTTGATGTGGATGTAGAAGGTGGTTTGAGTTTAAGTAAATATTTTGGAGAGAATGCATTAACCATTTTCATTCAGGCACCAAGTATAGAAGAATTAGAAAAAAGGCTAAGAAGCAGAGGAAGTGAAACAGAAGAAAAAATCCAAAAAAGACTGAAAAAGGCAACTCAAGAAATGAGTTACTCTAAGTGGTTCGATGTAATTATTGTAAATGATGACTTACAAAAAGCCCAGAAAGAAACACTTAATATTGTAAACTCTTTTTTAACAAAATGATAGAGGGATGAAACGACCTTGAAAAAAATTCTTACATAAGAAAATGATTAATAATAGGGAGTTACATCTGACAGATGAAAACAATAGATAAAACAGATGAAAGTAGGTCTATATTTTGGAACATATAATCCCATTCATGTCGGACATTTGATAATTGCTAATTACATGGCAGAGTATACCGATTTAGACGAAGTTTGGTTTGTTGTATCTCCTCAAAATCCATTAAAATTAAGTAATTCTTTATTGGCAGATTATCATCGTTTGGCTATGGTAAGGGTAGCTATAGAAGATAATAATCATTTAAAAGATTGTGATATTGAGTTTAATATGCCAAAACCATCTTATACTTCAGATACGTTGATTTATTTGCATGAGAAATATCCGAACCATGAATTTTCGTTGATCATGGGTGAGGATAATTTAAGGACTTTCCATAAATGGAAAAATCATGAAGAAATTATAACTAATCATCATATTTATGTTTATCCGAGAGCTTTAACAGAGCAAGAAAGAGAAGAATCTGAATTGAAAACCAACCAACAACAGCACGATTTTTTTAATCATCCAAATGTACATTTTTGTGATGCTCCGGTAATGAAAGTGTCTTCCAGCTTTATTAGAAAAGCGGTAAAAGATAAAAAGGATGTCCGTTATTTACTTACAGAACCGGTTTATCAATATTTAACCGAGATGAATTTTTATAAGTAGCAATTAACTAGGTAAACTCTCCCCTTCAAAATATTCGTTAAATAAATGTAAGTGTCTTAAAATGTCTAATTGAGTTAAATCACAAGTAGTCATATCCTCACAATTCATTAATAGCTCAATTTTTTCTTTTAAAGGAAAAATATAGTGATGAAGTTGCTCGTGAGCTTCGCCAGTCATGTTGCATTTAGATACTAATGTTTCAAACTCTGTCATAAGCTGCTGACCTCTGGCAACAAACAAAATAATTCTTTCTTCTTCCATTGGTTGAGCAATAATGGCTATCATGTTATTAATACCGTCAATAGTTTCAATATTAGCGATCCATTTTTTGCCATTATCTAAGCTAAGGTCACTTTTCGGTTCTTCTTCAGCAGTAGTTTCACCTTCTTCAAAATAACTTAAGGTTTCTTTAAACCAATTGATAAGTAATTCTCTTTGTTGGTCAGACAATTTAGCATCACCATGAGTAATGGTATAAGATGTTAAAGGCATTTCTTTTTCCTCTAATTCTTCAACAGCTTCTTTTAGTTTTTTTAGTTTACGTTTATGTTCAAACGTTTCCCATTCAGAAAAATTAAGTTCTTCTCTTGCTTCATTAATATGGTCTTTCAGCCACCAAGAAACAGGAGCAACATTGCTATACCAAGGGTATTGGGTAGTATTAGAATGACAATCGTAGCACGATGTTTTAATAATTTGAGTCACCTCTTCAGGAGCTCCAACGGCATATAAAAAATCATTTTCAGTAATAATTTCAGGATTGGTTTTGTCAATTCTGAAAAACTGTATAATTACGAAAATTGCAAACAATGCAAGACCAATTTTTTTTAGCATAACAATTTGTTTTAGTTTGAACAAAGATAATATTTTACTTGTTTTATAAGTATGATTACACTCATTTAAATTATTTTTGTTTAGAAAAAGTTAATTAAACCTGCAAATGAACAATCTCGAGTTTTCTGAAGAAAAGAAATTAAATCAGGCAGATTTATTAAGCCTCTATAACGATGCTAATTGGTTGGCTTATACCAATAGCCCAGACTTATTGCAGCAAGCCGTAAGTAATTCACTTTATGTGCTTACTGTTTGGGAAAATGGGCAATTAGTTGGGTTAATTCGCTTGGTGGGTGATGGATTGACTATTGTTTATATTCAGGATATTTTGGTAATGAAATCACATAAAAGAAGAAAAATTGGGAGTTTATTGTTACAGAAAGTCTTGGAGAAATTTAAAAATGTTCGTCAAAAAGTATTGCTGACTGATGATAATGAAGAAACAAGAGGTTTTTATGAAGCACTTGGCTTTTCTTCTTGCGATAAAGGTAATTTAGTGGCTTTTGTTAAATTGGAAAATAAAAAGTAATTATCAGTAATCAAAAAAAAATATTGGTTTGCCCGTTAGATTGGGGTTTAGGACATGCTGCTAGATGTGTTCCCATTATTTATACATTAATTGATTTAGGACATGAAGTAATTATTGCTGCCGACAATGCTCCATTAAGTTTTTTAAAAACTACTTTTCCTCAGTTACAATTTGTACAGTTGCCTGGTTATACTATTCGTTATACAACTAATGGATGCATGAATTTTAAAATGTTGTCACAAATGCCGGGGTTTTTAAGAAGTATTAAAAAAGAACATCAATTGTTGCAAACTATAATAGATGAGAATCAAATAGAATTGGTGATATCTGACAACCGCTACGGACTTTGGACTAAAAAAATTCCAACGGCATTTATTACACACCAGTTGTTTATTCAGGCTTCTTTCGGAAAAAGATGGCTCAATAAAATTAACCATTATTTTATACAGAAATTCAACGAATGTTGGGTTCCCGATATTGAAAATGAAAGTAATTTGAGTGGTAATTTATCGCACACTAAAAAACTAAATGCGATACCTACTTTTTTTATAGAACCATTATCAAGATTTTCAGAAAAAGGGTTGTTTTCAGAACAAAAATATGGTGCTTTTGTTGTTATTTCCGGTCCAGAACCACAACGAACTGTTTTTGAGAGTTTAGTAGCCAAACAAGCTGAAAAAACAGCATTAAAATTAGTTTTGGTAAGAGGATTACCATCAGAAAATATAATCCCGGAATATTTACATTCAGAAAATATAGAAGTGCATAACCACTTACCGACAGAATTGTTTTTAGAAAAAATAGGACAAAGTAAATTGGTTATTTCTAGAGCAGGATATTCCACCATAATGGATCTGGCTGTTTTGGGTAAAAAAGCAGTTTTAGTGCCTACTCCCGGACAAACAGAGCAAGAATATTTAGCCAAATATCATTTTGAAAAGCAACATTATTTCACACAAACCCAGCAAGAATTTGATTTAGAAGAAGCTATTAATAAAGCTACTAACTTTATGGGAATTCAAATTCAACATCAATTTGATTTAAGTAGATTTTTGGAAGAGAGAATTTTAGCGTTGAAAGCTTGATAAAGTGATTTCTTTAAGCGCTTCAATCCATTTTGGATTATCGTTAAGACTTTCAACCAGTTGCCATTTTTCTCCACCGTTTTCATGGAAAATTTCTTTAAATTCTTCACCTACTTCAATAGTAGTTTCTAAACAATCAGCAATAAAAGAGGGAGAAAAGCAAAGAACATTTTTTACACCCGATTTTGCCAAATCTTCTGTAACCAAGTCGGAGTAAGGTTTTAGCCAAGGGTCTCTGGCGCGCGTTTCCAAACGAGATTGAAATGCCACTTCATACTCATCATCTTTCAGCCCCATTTTAGCGGCAATTAATCGAGAGGTTTCATAACATTGAGCCCTGTAACACAAACGGTTATTGTTTGAATATTTTGAACAACATTTGTCGTTTAATTGGCAATAACCTTTTTCAGAATCTTTTAGAATATGTCTTTCAGGAATGCCGTGGTAGCTAAATAATACTTTTTGATAATTCCCTGTTTTCCAATAGTTATTACCATTTTCGGCAAAAGCTTCAATAAACTTTTCGTTGCTTAAAAAGTTTTCAATAAATGTAATCTTGGGTTGGTAATTTGCTTTAGTTAATTCTTCTTTCACTTTTTCGATACTCGATTTAGTGGAAGAAGAAGCATATTGCGGATAAAGAGGGATAACTACTAAATCGGTAATTCCATCTTTTTTTATTTCTTTTAGTACACTTTTTATGGATGGGTTTTGATAACGCATAGCTAGATAAACAGCAACATCATTACCTACTTCTTGCTGTAATAATTCACGCACTTTTTTTCCGTAAACCAATAGTGGAGAACCTTCTTTTGTCCATAATTGCTTGTAAACCTTAGCCGATTTAGGAGCTCTAAAAGTAGCAATGATTACATTTACCAAAAACCAACGGGTTAAATATGGCAAATCAATTACGTATTTATCCATTAAAAACTCACGTAGGTATTTTCTTACATCAGCAGTTTCGTAGCTGTTTGGCGTGCCTAAATTAACTAGTAAAATCCCTTTTTTGCTCATAGCCGACAAAATTAAGGATTAAATCACTTTATTATTAACATCAAAAATATTTTTTAAAATAGAGCAATCTTTTATTTAAATTATGTTATTTTTGTTTCGCAATTAAGTAGTTATACTTATAACATTAAAAGTTTATTTTGTTATAAATGCTATAATTGCATAAAAATATTTTGAAAATCGCAAATTAGGACTTAATATTGCCTTTTAATTATTTTATATAGCTATAAAGAATAACACATTGAAAATGAAAAGAAATATATTTACATTCATCCTCGCTTTCTTTACTGCAATTAGCAGTTATGCTGGAGTAATTGTTTTAGAGGGACATTACCAAGGGAAAAACCTATATGTGCAAAATCCTTTTGCTGGAACAGGAGTTGGTTTCTGTACGTTTGAGGTAACCATAAATGGAGATGTAACAACTGACGAAGTAAACTCAAGTGCTTTTGAAATTGATTTTACTGCATTTCAGTTGAAAGTTGGTGACCCTGTTATTGTAAAAATTAAACATAAAGATGATTGTAAACCGAAAGTATTAAATCCTGAGGTGCTTAAACCTAAAAGTACCTTTGAAATTGTTAACATGAATATTTCTAAAGAAGGAAATTTTGAGTGGACAACTTCAAACGAAACAGGAAAGTTAACTTTTGTGGTAGAGCAATTTAGATGGAACAAATGGATTAAAGTAGGAGAAGTTGATGGTGTTGGAACTTCTACGGAAAATAAATATGAATTTAAAATTGAGCCTCATTCAGGTGAAAATAAATTTAGAGTTAAACAAATAGATTATTCAGGTAAACCAAGATACTCTCAAGCTGCTCGTTATGTTTCCACCAAAGGTGAAATTACCTTTAGCCCAATAAAAGTAAAAGACATTATTACTTTTACTGATGAGACGTTGTTTGAAGTTTATGATAGCTATGCTAATATTGTTAAAAAGGGATATGGTAATTCTATTGACGTTACTAACCTTAAAAAAGGAATTTATTATTTGAATTATGATAACAAGAGTGAGACTTTTGTGAAGAAATAACATAAATAATTATTAATATTAAAAAATCCTCGCTAATTTTAGTGAGGATTTTTTTTTGAAATAAAAGTATGATACAAAAAATTGAACATATAGGTATTGCCGTAAAAGATATTAAAAAGGCAACAGAGACATATACTAAGCTTTTTAATCAGACGCCATACAAAACTGAAGCAGTAGAAAGCGAAAATGTAATTACTACTTTTTTCAAAACGGGAGAAAACAAAATTGAGTTACTAGAAGCAACTTCTGAAGAAAGTGCTATCTATAAGTTTATAGAAAAGAAAGGCGAAGGGATTCATCATATTGCTTTTGATGTGGATGATATCTATGCAGAAATGGAGCGTTTATCTAAAGAAGGATTTATTGTTTTAAACGAACAACCAAAAAAAGGAGCTGATAATAAATTGGTATGCTTTCTGCATCCTAAATCGGTAAATGGAGTATTGATAGAACTTTGTCAAGAGATTAAATAATTAGTACTTATAAATCAATAACTTAACAAAAATTAACAAAAATTAAATAATAAATGTATATACATTTAATGTTATTACATACATTTGCAGTATAAATTTTAAAAATTAGAAATCATGAAAAAAATTATTTTAAGTATGGCGGTAATAGCTGCATCAGTATTATCGCTAAAAGCCCATGGAGACGATAATCATTTACACATTAAAAAAGATTTAAGTACTGTAGAATGGGTAGGTAAAAAAGTTACCGGACAACACAACGGTACAATTGAAATTAAAGAAGGAACAGTAAAGGTTGAAGATAATAAAATTGTAGGTGGTGAAGTAATTATTGATATGACTTCAATAGTAGTTTCAGATTTAGAAGGAGAAATGAAAGGCAAATTAGAAGGGCATTTAAATTCTGCTGATTTTTTTGATACTAAAAACCACGGAGAGGCAATTTTAAAAATTATTTCTACTAAACAAAAAAAAGGTAATACTTATATTGTTAAAGCAGATTTAACTATTAAAGGAATTACTAAACCGATTGAATTTCCTGCTACTATTGATATAAAAGATGGTAAAGTTGCTGCTTATGCAGAAGTTAAAGTAGATAGAACTTTATATGATATTAAATATGGTTCAGGAAAGTTTTTTGAAGGTTTAGGAGACAAAATGATTGATGACTTTTTTATTGTAAAGTTTAAAGTTGCAGCTAAATAATTAGATGTAAGTTCAGTTGAATATTTTTTAAAAAGAGCATGATTTTCATGCTCTTTTTTTATTTTTTTGAATTTAAGAAGTCAATTAGTTTTTTTACAGCCCGACCTCTATGGCTTATGTTGTTTTTTTCAGACAATGGCATTTCTGCAAAAGTGATTTCATAGCCATTTGGTTTAAAAATAGGATCGTAACCAAAACCATCTTTCCCGTGTTTTTCTTTGGTGATTTCACCTTCAATAATTCCTTCAAAAGTAGTTGTTTTACCATTAATTATTAATGCAACAACTGTTTTGAAATGAGCAGTTCTATCTGAATAGTGTGCTAATTTTTGGAGCACTTTATCCATGTTTTTATCGGTATTTTTTTCTTCTCCCGCATATCTTGCTGAGTAAACTCCAGGCTCACCATTTAGTGATTTAATTTCCAATCCGGTATCATCAGCAAAACAATTATAACCGTATTTTTCGTAAACATATTTTGCTTTCAAAATAGCATTTCCTTCGATGGTGTCAGCAGTTTCAGGAATATCTTCGTAACAACCAATATCTTTTAAACTTAATAATTTAATGGAGTTGGTTAATAAAGCATTTATTTCTTTAATTTTATTTTCGTTATTTGTAGCAAAAACCAATTCTATCATAACTATTTTGAAAATTCCGTTTAATATACCATTTGTTTCAGGAGACGAAGTTACTTACATAAATGAAGTAATTGCAAATAAAAGTTTTTCTTATCCAGGCGTTTTTTCAAAAAAATGTGAGTTGGAATTATCAAAAATTACAGGTTGCAAAACAGTAAGATTAACAGCAAGCTGTACTTCTGCTTTAGAATTAGCAGCTCTAGCTATAGACATTAATGAAGGAGATGAAGTAATTGTGCCCTCTTTTACATTTGTTTCTTCTGCAAATGCCTTTGTTTTAAGAGGAGCAAAATTGGTATTAGCAGACATCCATCCTGAAACTATGTGTTTAGATGAGGCTTTATTGGAAAAAGCAATTACACCAAAAACTAAAGCTATGGTTTTAGTGCATTATGCCGGATTAACCAAAAATATTGAAAAGGTTATAGCATTGTGTAAAAAACACGCTATTTATTTAATTGAAGATGCTGCTCAAAGTATTGATTCCTACTATAATAATCAGCATTTAGGAACTTTTGGTGATATAGGTTGTATTAGTTTTCATGACACTAAAAATATTCAGTGTGGAGAAGGAGGAGCTATATTGATAAATAATAAAACTTTAATTGAGAAAATTGATGTTATTATAGAAAAAGGGACTGATAGAAAAGCGTTTTTAGCAGGAGAGGTAAATGAATATACATGGAAAACATTAGGTTCTAGCTATGGACTAAGTGAGATTAATGTAGCTTTTTTGTTGGCTCAACTAAAGGCATTAAAAAAAGTAACTAAAAAACGAAAATCTTTATATGCATTATATCAAGAAGCATTAAATCCTTTAAAACTTTCAGGGTTGATAGATTTTCCGGAAACAGCGAATAACCACAATGCTCATATTTTTTTTATAAAATTGAAAGATAAGCAGCAACGAAATGAGTTAGAAAGATATTTCTTGAATAGTGGTATTGCAGCATATACACATTATTCACCTTTGCATTTAAGTGATAAAGGTAAGAACTATCCTTATTTTTGTTTTAAAAGAGATTATAGCAAAATAGAAAGTGATAGGTTGCTGAGGCTTCCTTTGTTTTTCGACTTGGAACCAGACAAAATAAAAATGTGTGTGGCATTAATTAACCAATATTTTAAAAAATAAATGTTATCTGAATCAAATATTATATATTATGATTTAAAGTTAGGATTGTATGACACTTGCTTGGCTATACTCTATTTTGGAATAGTTTATTTAATTGCTTATTATTATAAAAGAATTAAAATTGATAAAAATCCTGAATATAAATATTTTATACTTGGTTTAACAGCAAAAGTAGTGGGAGGATTTACTTTTGCTTTGTTAACAGTTTATTATTACAAAGGTGGAGATAGTTTAAGTTATTACAAGGCAGCTGATGATATTACTAAACTTGCAGCACATAATCCATTTCGGGTAATTGAATTAATGTTTACATCATATTCAGAACTTAATTTATCTCAGGATTTTTTAGATTATTACACTAAGGATTTTATTAATGGAAGGGATGTTTGGGTATTAGTAAAACTTACTATACTAACTAATATAATTGGTTTGTTTTCTTATGGTACCACTACAGTATTATTTGCATCGATATCTTTTATTGGGCTATGGATGGCTTATTCAAATATCTGCAAACTTTACCCTAAATATAGTGGCTATTTATTAGTTAGTTTTTTCATGATTCCTTCTATTATATTTTGGGGATCTGGAGTATTGAAGGACACCGTAACAATGGGATGTATGGGGTGGATGATTTATGCCTTTTCCAATATTTTTATTTTTAAAAGAAAAGTTTATATAAGTATCGGTTTAATAATTATATCATCATTGTTAATTATTTTTCTTAAGCCTTATATTTTGTATATTTTACTACCAACTCTATTAATTTGGGGGCAAACAAACTTGAAAAACTTAATTAAAGGAAGCTTTATAAGAATCATATTAATCCCTATGATAGTATTAACAATATCAGTTAGTACTTTTTTTGTGTTGCAGAATATCTCTATTGGAGCAGGAAAGTATGATATTAATAAATTAGAACAAACCTTAGAAGGGTTTCAGTCTTGGCATGAATATTTGGCAGGAACACAAGATCAATCCGGATATACGTTAGGAGAAATAGAATTTACTCCATTAGGGTATTTAAAAGTTGCCCCTGCTGCTTTTAATGTTACTTTTTTTAGACCCTATATATGGGAAATTAGAAACGTACCAACGTTAATTGGTGCCTTAGAAAGTTTCTTAATATTATTATTTGTTGTTTATTTACTATTAAAGTACAGATTTCAGTTTTTTAGAATCATGTTTAAAAATAAAGACATATTGTTTATGATGATTTTTGCTGCAATTTTTGGGATAATAGTAGGTGTTAGTTCATATAATTTTGGGGCTTTATCTAGATACAAGATGCCGGCTCAGTTACTTTTTGTAAGTGCTTTGTTTTTGATTTATAATATAGCAAAAGATGAAAGAAAAATGTTAAGATGAACTTAATGTTTTATTAAAGAAATTAAAAAATCTTTGTGAGCATTAACAGAATAGTTATCTTCTATAGTTTTTCTCCCATTTTTTCCTAATTCTTCTCGTAGCTCTTTTGATTCAATTAAAGCACTTAATTTACTTATCCATTCGTTTTTGTTAGAGGCTAAAAAACCATTTTTTCCATCTTGGATAATTTCGGTATTAACACCAACTGGAGACATAATAGTTGGAATTTCTAAAGCCATATATTGAAGACCTTTAAAACCACATTTTCCCTTAGCCCATTCGTTATCAGGTAAAGGCATTATGCCAATATCAATTTGAGATAAATCTTCAATTTCTGATGATTGCTTCCATTCAACAAATTTCAATTTAAACTTACTGCTAATAATGGGTTGATTTGAAATCATAATAATTTTTACGTTCGAATAAGTTTGAGTAATATGTTGTAAAACATCACTTATTAGCTCTAAATGTTTGTTGGTGGTAGAAGATCCTGTCCAACCTATTTTAATAGTGTCGGATATTGTTTTTTTACTAGGATAATGGTAATTTGTGTCTATAGTAGTAGGAATAACATAAACATTAGCGTTAAATTGTTTCGCATAGTTACTTAAAAAAGTATTTCCGGCTATAATGGTTTTTGAATAAGCAATTATAGATTTTGTTTTATTGGGAAACTTTAACCAACTTAGGTTTTGATTGGCATTCGAAACGTCTTTTAACCAAATAGCATCATCGAAATCAAAAATTATTTCTTTTTTAAAAAGTTTACTATATATCCATTCAAAATAAGCAGGACCGACCATTGCGGCTTCTCTATGGATAAATAGTTTATCGTATTGATGTATTTTTAAAAGAAGTAAATGTCTATTTAACAAGCCTTTTAAAATACCTAATGTTTTTTTTAATAAAAATCCTTTTTGATAGAAAATTTTCCATGTTGCTTCATCTAAAAAAGATAAGGTATCATAGTCAATATTTTCATTTTTAAAAAAAGAGAAATATTGCTCAAATCTAAATCGTTGGCTCGGAGCAGAGTTAGTAGGGTAAGGTGTTAAGAAAAGTATTTTTGTCATCTTAGTTTTCAACCCAAAAAGGAGGTAATTTTTCAGTAATTTCTATGTTTTCAAATTTTGAACTTTCTCTAGCTCCGGCATCTTTTGCCCATGTGGCCATTTTTTGAATGCCTATTTCTAGTGAGGTAAACTTATCTATTCCAAAAATTGTTTTGGCTTTTTGATGGTCTGCATGTGCATGAACCACTTCGTTTCTAGGGTCTAAGTGCATTATAGGCTGATTAATTCCCATAGCATTTTGTATGGTTTCTGCTAATTGTAAAATAGTATATTCTTGGTCTGCACCAATGTTAAAAATTTCATTTTCGGTTGCTTTAATGTTGACACAATTGGCAATATATGGAGCTACATCATCAATATAACTAAAAGCTCTTGTTTGGAGTCCATCACCAAAAACTGATAATGATTTACCTTGCATTAATTGATTCATAAAAATTCCAATCACATTTCTATATTTATCTCCAATGTTTTGATATTCTCCATAAACATTGTGTGGACGGAAAATAGTATAGTTTAGTCCAAACATTTCGTGGGCAGTTTTTAGATCTAATTCCACAGCATATTTTGCAACACCATAAGGGTCTTCAGGTTGTGGATGCATATCTTCTCGCATCGGAGGTGTTAAAGCTCCATATACGGCTATTGAAGAAGTAAAAACAAAACGCTCAACTTTGTGTTTGATAGATTCATTAATTAAATTAATGCTGCCAATTAAATTATTATTGTAATTGAAACGTCTGATAAAGTGACTTAACCCTTCGGCTGCATAAGCTGCTAAATGATAAACATAATCAAACTTATAATCAATAAATAATTGTGATATTAGGTTTTCATCGGTAACAGAACCTTTAATAAAAATAGCTTCATTATTTACAAAATCTTCAAAACCACCACTTAAGTCATCAAGGACTATAACCTTGTGTCCTAATTTAATTAAATGATTGGTGACATGAGCTCCAATAAAACCTGCTCCTCCGGTAACTAATGATGTTTGCATAGTTGTTTATAAATCTAATATGTTTGACAAAAATAAACAAAACAGAAAAACTAATGCGGTAATTTTCAAGTTAGAAGAATTTACGATAAGCATTATAAATAAATTCTAGCAATTTTTTGTTGTTGGGATAATCATTATGGGTTTTAGGAGGAGTATCCATTATAGCATCAAACTCAGTAATTGATAGTTCTAATTTTTTACATAAATACTCTTTGTCTTCATTTACTAAATTTATATCATAAGATTTACCCTTTAGTTCTTCCAAAGCCTCTTCTCTGGTTATTTCACCTGAGCAAATTAAAGAAGAAGAGGTTGATTTACGGTAGTCAATATTAAATTTTTCAGGAAGTATATAAGATTGCACAAAACGTGTGTACCTTGATTCGTAATGTTTACCACCGTAGTATTTCCAATTTAATTCATTCTCAAGTAAAGCAACGGCTTCTTTTTTGGAGTATGGAAGGTAGTTAAGAAAATAAATGATTTTAATTCCTTTAAAAAATTTGTAATACATTTCTTTTAGAAAACCGAAAGTTGGGAAAGTTTTTAAAGGTTTATTTCCAAATTGTTTTTGGATAGCATACAGGTATTTTTCATCTTTAGCATCATAATGCCAACTTTTGGGCAAAATACCTTCGGTAGCAAAGTTTCCTCCACTAAGTATGTATTTAATATTATGTTTTGCAGCTACTTTGTGAAGTACGGCTAATATGGCAATGTCTGTAGGAGTTTCTATTTCCGGTACCGAAGCTCTTAAGAAAGATAGTTGTAGATCTTTAAATTCTTCCCAATCTAATACATGAGTGTGTAAGTCTATATCGAGTTTGTGGAGTATTTTTTCTATATTACTTACAGCTAATTCTGAATTCCATCCGTTATCTAGGTGGACTGCAAGTGGTTTTAAACCGAGTGCTTTTGCTTTGTAAGCAACGTAACAACTATCAATACCACCACTAATACCTACTACACAATCATACTTTAGGTTTTTACCTACAGACTTAATTTTTTCAATAATTTCATTAAGCTGTTGGTCGCTTGATGTTCCTTGGTACATCTGCTTTGCAGTATGTTCTAAAAAATTTGTACAGTGATTGCAAAATCCATTTTCATCAAATGTAATTTCAGAGTCGGAAGTATCCATTACACATCTGTTACATTGTTGATAAATGTCTTTTTTCATAAATAAAAGGTACTAATTTTTAGTTTTGAATAAGTTACAAAGGTATATTTTAATCAGACATATTTTGATATATAGCGGTAAAAAGCAACTAAATTATCATTCAATTTAGTTATTTTAGCCTATTGTTATTTATACATTGACTAAATGCTTGGGAGAAACCTTATTAATTCTGTACTTACTCAAATTCCTGTTTTTATATTGGGAATTGTTAGTGGAGTATTTTCTACAAGAATTTTGGGTGAAGAAGCAAAAGGAATTTTTTCTTTATTTCAGGCAAATTATCTGTTATTTCTACTAATTTTTTCCTTTGGAATTCAAACAGGAGTAGTTTACTTCGTGTCAAGTAAAAAATATACAGAGCAAGTTGTTGCAGGAATTTCATCGGCAATTTTTTTGGTAAGTTCGAGTATTTTATTAGGACTATTATTTACTACTTATTATCTTGATATTAGTTCATTTTATTTGCCTGAAAATTATAATACAATACCTTATCTTATTTCGCTATTTGTTCTTTTTTTTCTATCTTTTTTTAATAATTTAATTACTTCCTTTTTTCAAGCTCGTTCTAAGTTTAATATCATTAATAGAGTTTCTATTATTAATAGTGGAATTAATGCGGCTTTATTTCCAATACTGTATTTTTATCTGCAAGAAAAACAGATTACAGTAGTTGAGAAATTTAATTACGTTTTAGTTGCTACATTGATATTATTACTATTAAACAGTATCATTTGGTTTTATTTGTATATGAGACAAATAACTATTATTCCTCAATTTAATGCCGCTATTGTAAATAAAATTAAAGGTTTTGTAACTTATAGCTTATTAATTTATATTGGAATGTTTGTTAATTTTTTTAATTATAGATTGGATTTGTGGATAGTTAATCATTATTTAGATGAAAAACAGTTGAGTTATTATTCGTTAGCAGCTAATATTGTTCAAATTATTTTATACTTATCGGTAACTATTGCGTCAGTTATTCTTCCAAAGTTATCAAATAGTGATGATGATAAGAGATTGATATTATTTGCACAAATCAGCAGGTTTAGTTTTTCATTCTTTTTTTTATTGGTTGTTATAGCTTTTTCAACATCTTATTTTATCATCCCCTTAATGTATGGAGAAGAATTTACTCCAACTATAGTTCCTTTTCAAATTTTGTCTATAGGTATTTTGTTTTCTTGTATAACACAACTGTTTTCTATGTTATTGGTTTCTTCAAATAAAAACATTTTTAACATTATTGCCTGTTCAATAGGTTTGATATTTACAGTTGTTTTTGACATCTATCTTATTCCTAAATTTAACATTAATGGAGCGGCCATTGCTACTTTAATAAGTTATTTTGCCATCTTTATAATTACCTATATCTTTGTTATAACTAAAACTACTATAAAAACAAATAATCTACTTATTCCGACTAAACAAGATGTTGTCTATTTATACGGTTTAGTAATGAAAAGCTATAAAAAATGAAAGTTGCCATAATAGAAACAGAACATTTTCAGTATGGGTTAACTCAATCAGAGTTGTTTGAAGGAGAGGAAAAGTTTTTTTTTGTTACTAAGGTAATGTATGATAAAATGCATGAGTATAATTCAGCACTTTGTAATGGTAAGTTTCATATTATTTCCGGATTAGACGAAGAATACGATAAAGTAATTGATGTTTGCAAGGAAGAAAATATAGAAGTTCTTTTATTAAGTCCGATATTTAAAGGGTTTAAAGGAGCGTTGAAAATTGCCGAAAATTTAACTTGCCAAAAAGTAATTACTATCCATAACCTTAATTTTTGGCTCAATGCTCGTTTTAGAACTCATAAATATTATAAAGAGAGAAAATTAAAACAAAAAATAGTTGCCAATTTCGATTATATTGCGGTTGAAGATTTTATGTTTAATTATATCAGAAATAATGATAAGTCTCTTTTTAAAAAATATAAATTTCTATATATACCATTTACTATCTTTCATAAACGTGTAGAAAAAAAGTTTCACAAAGAAAATAATCGTTTAAAAATTGTTTTAACAGGCAGTATTCATAAAGACAGAAGAAGATATGAGGATGTTATTGAGACCATTCATTATTTTGCAAAAAACCGAGCTAACATTACTTTTTCTTTTGCAGGAAGACCCTTAGAAGATTATGGAAAATGGGTAGTAAGTGAATTAGATAAAGCAAATAAAATACACCCCGGAATAGCTGAATATTTTCCAATAGAAGGATTAATAACCCCTGATATGTTTCTAAAAGAAATGGAAACGTCAGATTTGGTACTCTCAACAAGTACGACAGAATTTAAAGCCTTAGGAACTACCGAGTATATAGGAAAAACTAAGCCAACAGCAGCCATACATGATATGATGAGTTTTGAATTACCCGGTTTACTCCCTGCTCATCTTATTGTTCCGGAAAACTTAAAAGGTTCTGTATTCAATTATGCTGGAGCAGATGAATTAAAAGGAATTTTACAAAACTTACTTGATAAACCTGAATTGTTAAAAGATTGGAAAAAGCAAGCAACCATTAACTCCACTTATTTTACTGCAGCTGAAATTAGAAAAAATTTACCTTTTTTCTATACTCAGTGTAAACGTTGTGTTATGGATAATGCTAACGACCCTAATATTTGGTTTGATAAAGAAGGGAATTGCAATTATTGTAATGATGATTATACTTATATACAAAGTGAGAGTAATGTTAATATTAAAAAACCAGAAAGTTTAACTCGTTTAATTACAAAAATTAAAGAAGATGGAGCAACTAAAAAATATGATTGTGTTGTTGGAGTTAGCGGAGGGTTAGATAGTGCTTATTTAGTATATAAGCTGGTAAAATTAGGAGTTAGACCAATAGCTGTTCATTTTGATAATGGATGGAATAGTGAAGCAGCCACACAAAACATTGAAACGCTTTTAAAAAAGTTGAATGTTGATTTATACACTTACGTGTGCGACTGGGAAGAATTTAAAGATTTACAAATGTCATTTTTAAAGGCTGGAGTTGTAGACATTGAGTTGGTTACAGATCATGCTATTTCTGCTACGATGTATGATGCTGCAAAAAAATTTAATACAAAATATATTTTTCAAGGTCATAACCAAAGTTCTGAATTCATTTTACCTGAAGCTTGGATACACTGGAAAAATGATGCGTTGAATATTAAATCTATACATAAAAAATATGGGTCGGTTAGTCTGAAAACATTGCCATTACTAACTTTTTTCAAAGAATATTATCATTTAAAGTATAGAAAAACTAATTACATTTATTTGTTGGACTACATTGATTATAATAAAAAAGAAGCTGAATTAATTTTGAAAGAAGAGTTTGGATGGAAAAATTATGGAGCTAAACATAATGAATCTATTTTTACAAGATTTTATCAGAACTATATTTTGCCCAAGAAATTTAATATTGACAAACGTAAAGCTCATTTGTCGTCATTGATATGTTCTAATCAAATTACTAGAGAAGAGGCTTTGGAAGAGTTAAAAACAAGATGTTGGGAAACAGATGAAACCAAACAAGATAAAGCTTATGTATTAAAAAAATTAGGTGTTTCAGAAAAAGTATTTGATGCTTGGATGGCAGAAACTCCAGTATCTCATCTTGATTTTGCAAGTTATCTAACGAGACATAACCAAATAATTACAGCCCTGAAAAAATTAATAGGTAAAAGATGAAATTCACATGTGCCAAAATATCACTCAAACAAGAGAATAATCTCCTAAGAAGTTCTTTAGGGTTAATTTAATAAGATAAAGAATATACATGAAGTTAGAAAACCAAACTCTATTAGTTATTTCAAATGAACCTTGGGGAGATATTTGGTATTCTAAGCATAATTGGGCTTATGAATTGTCTAAAAAAAACAAAGTGTTTTTTATAAACCCACCAATTAAATGGAAAATTAGTAATTTATGGAGTTTTAAAATCTGTATAGACGATTATAGTGAATCACTTCAGGTATTAGGTTATCAAAATATATTACCTTTTACACGGTTTAGTTTAATCTATAAATTAAACAATTTTATTGTTTCAAAAAAAATTAAAAAATGGCTGTTGAATAACAACTATAAAAGATACATTTTTTGGACTTTTGATCCTTATCGATTTTCTAACCCTCAATTCTTTTCTCCTTTATTTTCTATTTATTTTAGAGTAGATAAATATAGGGTTCAAAAAGAAAAAATACTTTTAAAAAACATTGATAAATTAGTAGTTACATCAAAAGAGTTGTTGAAGGATATAATATTTAATGGTAGTGTGTTAGAATTGTCTCATGGTATTTCATCAGAAGAATTTGTTCCAACTAATACTGTAAATTATGAGAAAGGTTATTTTTTATATGTTGGAAATATTGACCATCGGTTAAATATAAAATTAATTGATAGAATACTTCAAGAGTTCCCTAATGAAAGATTTGTATTTATCGGAAAAATGTATAATTTGTTTACTGAATTATCTCAAGATATTTTTTATAAGAACAAATACAAGAATCTAATAATTCATGGGGGAGAACATTTTAAAAATTTAAAAAATTATATATACTATTCAAAAGCTTGTTTAGTGCCAATGGATTTAAAAATTCATGGAAATGCAGTACACCACCATAAAACATTACAATATTTAGCTTTAGGGAAGCCTGTAATTTCTCCAATTTTTAATGATGTTATTAATAAAGAAGAATATATTATAAGCTATAAAAATGATGATGAGGCAATTGAAAAAATAAAACAATTATCTCATGCAGAAACGAATGAAAAGGTAGTCCAACGAATTCAATTTGCAAAACAATTTACTTACGAAAAACTGATTGAAAAAGTAGAGCAATTTTTAAGATGAAATTAGAAAATCAAAATATATTAATTGTTTCCAATGAACCTTGGGGAGATGTTTGGTACTCTAAACATAACTGGGCGTATGAGTTGTCTAAGAAAAATAGAGTTGTGTTTATTAATCCTCCAAAACCATGGGTTTTCAAAAATTTATTTTCAACTAAAATAAGTACCTCTAATTATTCATCAACACTAACAATATTAAATTATACCAATAGATTTCCTTTTACCCGGTTTGAATTTCTATCCAATATTAATGAACTTCTTATTAGTCAAACTATAAAAAAATGGCTAAATAAGAATGTTGTATCAGATTATATTTTTTGGACTTTTGATCCCTATCGATTTTCTAATCCTAAACAATTTCAGCCCAAATTAACAATCTATTTTAGAGTTGATAAATATATTAATGACAGAGAAAAAACACTTTTGAAAAACATAGATAAATTAGTTGTTGTTTCAAAAGAGTTATTAAAAGATATTACATTTAATGGAGCTATTCTAGAATTATCTCATGGAATTTCTGAAGAAGAGTTTATAAATGATAGCACTATTGAGTACGAAAAAGGTTTTTTATTATATATTGGAAATATTGACCATCGATTAGATGTTGAATTAATTGATAAAATGCTTGTAGAGTTTCCGGAAGAAATGTTTTTATTTATTGGAAAAATAGGAGATGCGAAAAACGATTTATTTCATGAGGTTTTTTTTAGAAATAAGCATAAAAATTTAATATTACACGGAGCTGAACACTTCAAAACACTTAAAAATTATATAGCACAAGCAAAAGTTTGTATAGCCCCAATGTTTTTAGAGGTTAATGGTAATAATATTAATCATCATAAATTACTACAATATTTAGCATTGGGAAGACCAGTTTTAGCCCCACAGTTTATCGATTATCAAAATAACACGTTGGTTTATTCTTATAATAATCATAAAGAAGGAGTTCAACAACTTAGTAAGATTTTAAATGAAGAAGAGAATCAATTTGTTATTAAAGAACGAATTACTTTTGCCAAACAATTTACTTATAATAATTTAATAAAAAAAGTAGAACAATTTTTAACTGAATCTGCCAACTAATGCATATTGTTTTTGTCATATCTAACGAATCTAGTGTTCCATATTTTAAGTGGTTTGCTGAAAAAGCAGCACAACAAAAAGAGCATAAATTCTCTTTTGTAACTCTTTATACCGAAAAACCAAAGATGATTGAAGATGTGGGTAAATACGGTTGGGATTGCTATTGGTATAAATTTGATCACCATAAAAGAAAAAGAGGGATGGTTCGTGCCTTTTTTCAATTGTATAGTTTGTTTAAAAAACTAAAGCCTGATGTGGTACACACGCATTTATTTGATGATTCTTTTCCGGGGTTGATGGCAGCTCGTTTGGCAGGAGTTAAGAAAAGAGTGGTAACTAAACAAGATACAACTTTCCATTATTTTTATGCTCCAAAATGGGTTTTTGCAGATAGAATAAATAATAAAAATGCAACTCATTTGGTGCCTGTTTCTAAAGAAGCAGAAAAATTTATTATTGAGAAAGAAAATGCTCCAAAAGAGAAAATTACCATGATTCATCACGGAATCCCACCTGAGATTTTTACTCAACAATCGGAAACGTATAAAAAAGAAATTATAGAAAAGTATCAATTAGCAGGTAAAAAAATTATTGGAACAGTAGCTCGTTTAATTGAATGGAAAGGTTATCGCTACATAGTAGAAGCAATTCCGGAAGTTGTAAAAAAGAATCCTAACACAGTTTTCTTATTTGTTGGTCAGGGCGATCAAAAAGAGGAACTACAACAATTAGCTAAAAAACTGAATGTGCTTCAATATATTGTATTTACAGGTTGGGTAGATAGAGAATATATTCCCTCTTTATACGCACTATTAGATGTTTATGCTCATGCTGCTAACTACGAACCTTTTGGCTTTGTAATACCGGAAGCCATGATGAATGCCGCTCCTGTAGTTTCTACTCCTACCGGCTCTGCTTTGGATGCTATTCAACATAAACAAAATGGATATTTAGTTAATTATAAAGATGCAGCTTCTATGGCAGAAGGAATTAATTACACATTAGAGCATGGTGCTGATTTTAAGGAAAAAGGACAAAAAACAGCCCTAGAAATGTATAATTTTGAGCGAATGTGGAACTCATACATTAATTTATATATAAAAACATAATTATACAATGGGATTACATTTAAAAAGAGAAAAAGAACGTGTTTTATTGTTGAGTTTAATATATAGATTTTCAAAACTATTAGCTATATTAAAACCTAAAACAAGGTTTAATTTATACCTTACCTTAGAATGGATATTTGATAGATTAGCTCACGAAGAATCTTTTAATTACTTTCCTTATGAAAATCATCCATTGCGTTACCACACCATTAATTTTATAAAAAAACAAGTTGAATCAACAGATAAAGTACTTGATTTAGGTAGTGGATATGGTGATATGAGTAATAAATTGGCTGATTTTTCTGAAAAAGTGGTAGGAGTTGATTATGTAAAAGGAGATGTAGAAATAGCAAAATCTAAACATAACCAACCTAACCTAGAATTTATATACGGAGATGCTTTTGATTATCTTGAATCATGTAATGAAAAGTTTGATGTAATTATATTATCGCATATTTTAGAGCATATAGATGAGCCTTTAGACTTCCTAAAAAAGTGTGTGCCACATGCTAAAAAAATATTTATAGAATTACCTGATTATGATAAAACTTATTTGAATCATTATAGAACCCAATTAAATAATAAAATACAATATACAGATGCCGATCATGTTTGGGAATTTGATAGAGAAGAATTATTGGGGTTAATAAAAGATGCAGGCTTAAAAGTAATAGAAACGGATTTTAGGTTTGGAGTAATGAAAATTTGGTGTGAAATATATGATAAATAATGAAGCAAGTAGTAAAGAAAATTTATAATTTAATTCCATTTAAGAAACAAATTTTTTCATTGATAAAATGGATAAATTTACCTGAAAAGATATATAAACATCTCCACTTTAAAGGAGTTTTTACTGTTAAGGTAGATGCTAATCATCAATTTAAAATGTACCATTTAGGCGCATCAGAAGAAAATGAGTTGTTTTGGGGAGGAATTGATAACGGTTGGGAAAAAACATCACTAAAACTATGGAGAAAGCTATGTATAGATGCTAATGTAGTAATGGATATTGGAGCAAATACAGGATTGTATTCGTTGGTTACAAAAGCATTGAACCCAACAGCTAAAGTTTATACTTTTGAGCCGCTCCCCAAAGTCTTAGAATATTTGAATTATAATGTTGAAATAAATAATTATGACGTTACAGTTGTTCCAAAAGCTGCTTCTAATTTTAATGGAACTGCAAAGGTATTTTTAATGGAAGGTCATGATTTTTGTACCTCTGTTACAGTAAATAAATCGCTTTTATCTGAAACAACTCCACAAAAAGAATTAGAAATAGAATGTATTACCTTAGTTGACTTTATAGATAAAAACAATATAGAACGAATTGATTTGATGAAAATTGATGTAGAAACGCATGAGCCTGAAGTATTAGAAGGCATGGGGGAATATCTCGATAAATTTAAATCAGATTTTTTAATAGAAATTTGGGATGAAGCATGTGCCGTTAAGCTCAATGCACTTTTTAAAGGTAAAGGATATATCTATTTCGATATTGATGATAAAAATGATGTAGTTACTCAAAAAGATGAAATTAGTGTTTCATCTTTTTGGAATTACTTAATTTGCAAACCTGAAACAGCAAAAAAAATAGGTTTAATCTGAAAACATTAGTCTCTATTATTATCCCTTGCTACAATGCAGAAAAATTCATTGCAGAAACCATCGATTCGGTGATTAATCAGTCTTATTCTAATTGGGAAATTATCATTGTTAATGATGGATCAACAGATAATTCTGCTACAATTTTAAATCAATTTTCAGAAAAAGATAATAGAATTCAATTGATTAATAAGTCTAATTCAGGAGTATCTGATACTCGTAACAGAGGATTAGAAGTAGCAAAAGGCGAATTGGTTACTTTTTTAGATGCAGACGATGTTTGGCACGCAACTAATTTAGAAAAAAAGGTAAAATTCCTTACATCAACAGATTATGATGTAGTATATTCCTATTGTCAAATGATTGATGAACAATCTAAACCAATAAATAGAATTTTAAAAGGAGAAAATAATTTAAAAATATCCGATTTATTGAGTCTAAAAGCTAACTATAATACAGCACCTTCAGGAATAGTATTTAAAAAAGAAGTTTTACATAAAATAGGCGGTTTTGATGTCAATTTATCTAATAATGCTGATCAGGATATATTAATTCAAGCGTTAGCCAATAGATTTAAATTTGGTGTTATTTCTGAAGTATTGTGGAATTATAGAATTCATCCTGAAAACATGTCAAAAAACGTAGACTTACTCGAAAAAGACAGTACTTATCTATTTAGAAAATGCGAAAAACAACAACTTTTTCATTCCTATTGGTTTAAGAAACAATGTTTTTCTAATTTATATCTTATTTTAGCCGGTAGTTGGTGGAAAAATGGTAATAACAAGCTTCGAGGTTTGTATTTTTTATTGTTAGCAATTGTAACCTATCCTCCATCAATTGCATTAATTTTCAAGAAAATAGTTAATGAAAAATAGAGAAAACATATTAGTTATTACATCTTGGAGCTATAATGATGCGCTGATTCAAACTTATACCTTGCCTTATTTAAATATTATTGCGAATCATCTACCCAATGAGGCTAGGATTTTTCTTACAACGCTTGAAAAAAATAATCAACCTATAAACAATAATCACACTAAAATTAAGAATATACTTATTGATTATCATCCACTAAGTTTAAAGGGGTTAATGATGTGGATGGGACTTATTTTTAAGTTGCTGAAGACTATTAGAAAAGAAAAGATCGATGTGATACATTGTTGGTGTACTCCGGCTGGTATGATAGGATATGTTTTGTCTTTACTTACAGGAAGGCCGCTTATAATTGATAGTTATGAACCACATGCAGAAACTATGGTAGAAAATGGTGTGTGGAAAAAAAATGGGTTGGCTTATCGCTTACTTTTTTTCTTTGAAAAAAGATTAACTAAAAGAGCCAAGTATTTAATAGCAACAACGGAAGGAATGAAAAGCTATGCAAAAGAAAAGTATCATTTTTATGGCAATAATATATTTGTTAAACCAGCTTGTGTTAATCTAACTTTGTTTTCTGAAGCTAATTTAAAAAATAACATATTAGTGGAAGAATTAAAACTTCAGGACAAAATTGTTGGTGTGTATGCAGGGAAGTTTGGAGGTATTTATTTAGAAGAAGATATATTTGATTTTTTTAAAGTTGCTGAAAATTATTGGGGAGATAAATTTAGAGCACTAATATTATCAGCTCATACTAAACTAGAAATTGAAAACTATGCCTCTAAAAGCGAGGTTAATCCCAAAACAATTATACATCGATTTGTGGCTCATCA
This sequence comes from Vicingaceae bacterium, assembly GCA_036567945.1. Classification (GTDB taxonomy): domain Bacteria; phylum Bacteroidota; class Bacteroidia; order Flavobacteriales_E; family Vicingaceae; genus BRH-c54. Next base: position 6,663 of record DATCTM010000001.1, on the reverse strand, counting down.
TGAAATTCCGAATTATATTGGGTTGGGAGATTTTGGTATTACACCTGTTAAACCTATTCCTACAAAACGTTATTGTACACCCATTAAAGATGGAGAGTATTGGGCATTAGGACTTCCTGTTGTAATTACTAAAGATATTTCTGATGATTCCGACATTATTAAAAACAATAAAATAGGAAGTGTGATAGAAGAATTGAATGAAACAGCTTATTTAAAAGCTATTAAAGAAATAGATAATTTATTAAGTAAGAATTCTAGAGAAGAAATTTACCATAAAATAAGACCTATTGCAGAGAAATACCGAAATTTTGAAATAGCAGAGAAAATTTATGCAGCGATTTATAATGATTTCAAACATTAAACTTTTACATACCAAACCTTTAAAGAATTGCCTATTCCGAAAAAATTGAGTAGTCCATTTATAAAAGATTTAAGATGTCGTTTATACCCTGTTTCTAATTGTTCACGTAAGGCTTCATCAGAAGCAACATTTTCGGTAGATTCATTATTTTTTCTTTTCAAACTTTTTTTTATTCGGGCTAAACTAATACCTGTTGTAGTAATCTTTAATTTTTCAAATCCATTTTGGGTTAGTAATAAGTTTATGGTTTTTGGAGTGTAGTAACATAAGTGTTCAGGATATTCAATGATTTCATAGTCTCCTTTAAGAAGATATCTTTCTAAGGCGTTAAAATTAGGAGTAGTAATATATACCACTCCCCCTTTTCTAAGTAAACGATGAAATTGTTGTATTTCCTCAACGGGATTATTAATATGTTCAATAACTTCGCTAGAAATAATCACATCAAACAGCTCATTTTCAAAAGAATCATCACTAAGTTTTCCTTTTAAGGTGTTTATACCTTTGTCTTTTAAATAGGTTAATTGATTATCGGTAAACTCAGTTCCGTAAACTTCCCAACCTCTTTTTTTAGCTTCAATTAAAAACAATCCCGGTCCACAACCCACATCCAATATCTTGTTGGTTTTTCTGAATTTTTCAAAACCATCCAAAACTTCATTAATTCTAATGGTAGTAATTGCCGAATCTGCACCGTAACCTATTGGATAATTGTTGTAATGGTTATAAATTTCTTCTTCAGTAGGTATTTTAGAGCAAAATACAAAACCACTCGACCTGCTTTTTACTAAGTAATTTTTCTCATATCCTTTTAGTGGATATAAGTCTTCTGTTTGGGTTATAAGGCATTTTGTATGTTGCAAAGTGTTATTTTGATAGAATATGTTACTTTTACAAAAATAAGTATTACCAAGTGAACTCAAACTAGTATATCTTATAAAAAAGAAAATTAACAATGAAAATACTCATCACAGGCGGAGCAGGTTATATTGGTTCACATACCATTATAGAGATATTAGAAAATACCGATTGGGAAGTAATTTCGGTAGATAATTATGCGAACTCTTCTGAAGCTACTTATAAAAGAATAAAAGAAATTACCAATAAGCAGTTTCAATATTATAATGTGGATTTAAAAGATGTTGAAGCCACCAAAAAAGTGTTTGAGGCAAATCCTGATATTTCAGGAATTATCCATTTTGCTGCTTTTAAGGCTGTGCCTGAATCGGTAGCAAAACCATTAATTTATTACGATAATAATATCAATTCATTAATTAATATTTTATCTTGTCAAAAAGAGTTTAATGTTTCAAACTTAATTTTTTCATCTTCTTGTTCTGTATATGGCAATGTAAATGAGTTACCTGTAACCGAAGAAACTCTTTTGGAAAAAGCTGAGTCTCCTTACGCTTATACCAAACAAATAGGAGAAAGAATAGTGGATGATTTTATTATGGTAAATAATAATTATAAAGCTATTTCACTCAGGTATTTTAATCCGGTAGGAGCTCATAAAAGTGGTTTAAATGGGGAGTTGCCGCTTACTACACCTAATAATTTAGTGCCTTATATTACTCAAACAGCTATTGGTAAATTAAAACAGCTAACCATTTTTGGTGGAGACTATCCTACTGCTGACGGGACTTGTATTAGAGATTATATACATGTAAGCGACATCGCTTCGGCACATGTGTTGGCATTGCAAAAACTAATTGAGAATAAAGATTTTCAAAATCATAACATTATTAATTTAGGAACTGGAAAAGGAGTGAGTGTGTTAGAAGCGGTAAAAGCGTTTGAAAAAGTTAGTGGTAAAAAATTAAATTATGTTATAGGAAAAAGAAGAGAAGGAGATGTTCAAGCTATTTATGCTAACAACCAAAAAGCTCAACAATTATTAGATTGGGAACCTATTTACAATATTGAAGATATGATGCTTTCTGCTTGGAAATGGGAACAAAATTTACAGAATAATTTATAGTCATGTTGGTATTAAATAAAATGAAGTATTATTTGTTGGTAATTGCTATAATGGTAAGCAATTTTTTAATTGCTCAGGATTATATTGTTATTAATGGTGATGATACCGTTTATTGCAAGATAGAAAGTGTTGGGGCTCAAAAAATATTTTTTTCCATTCCAACTGATAGCGTACCGTATAATTCATCATTATTGTTAACTCAAGTTAATTCATATTATTTTAATCATTCTTTTGAGCAACAGGATACTGTGGCAATAGTAAAAAAAATAAAAAAAGAAAGAGTAAAAATAGCAAGGAAATCAGCTCCACTTTTTCGGTTTTCAGCTAGTTATGGATTGGGTTATTTTGATTATCAAAACACAAAAGAGAATGCTTATACAAAAGAACTTAAGAGTGGCTATAATGCTACTTTTGAAGCACATTATTTTCCCGAAGGGTTTAATTATGGCTTGGGAATTAAAGCTTCAAATTTTACTAGTAAACATCAATCGGATAATATGTTAATTACAGATGAAAATGGCAACACCTTAATAGGGCAATTGAGTGATGATATTACTATGAATTACCTTGCAGGTTCTTTTGTTTTAAGATGGTTACAGAAAGATTTTACAAGTGGAGTGTATATCGACTTTTCTTTTGGAAAAACATTTTATATTAATAACAATATAACACTAACAGAAAAATTTAAAACTGAAGCAAATGGTTATGCCTTTAACGTTGCTGCCGGGTATGATTATAAATTATGGCGAAATTTAGCTATAGGTTTAAATGTAGCATATAACAGAACGTATATTAATGAGATGGAAATAAACGGAGAAACATTTAAAATTGATAAAGAATATAAAGAAAGTCAGATATCTCGCTACCATTTTGTTCTTGGAATAAGGTATTTATTCAAATAATGCTTAATTACGAGCTTAAAAAATCACCTTTTTATTTTTCCTTAACAATTACCACCCTTCAAAATAATTTGTAAAGGTTCTAAATAGTAACTTTGTAATGTAAAAATGCTATTATGACAAAAAATATAGAAGAACTAGAAGAGGTAGTAATTAAGTTTGCTGGCGACTCTGGTGATGGAATGCAACTTACAGGATCGCAGTTTAGTAACACAACAGCTTTTATTGGCAACGATTTATCTACTTTCCCTGATTTTCCAGCAGAAATTAGAGCTCCGCAGGGAACAGTAGCGGGAGTTAGTGGATTTAAAATACAATTTGGTAGTACATCAGTTTTTTCTCCGGGAGATGAAGCAGATGTCTTAGTAGCTATGAACCCAGCAGCGTTAAAAGCTAACTTAACATCCATAAAAGATAGAGGAACTATAATAATAGATAGCGATAGTTTTAAGGTTAAAGATTTTGAGAAAGCACAATTTACTTCTAATCCTTTAGAAGATGGTACGTTGGATGGATATAATTTAATTCAAGCACCCATAACTAGCTTAACAAAAGAAAGTGTTGCTCAATTTGATATAGAAAACAAAAGTAGAACCAGAAGTAAAAACATGTTTGCTTTGGGGATAGTTTATTGGTTGTTTAACAGGCCATTAGATATTACCGAAAACTTTTTAGATGCTAAGTTTTCTAAAAGCCCTGAATTAGCCAAAGCGAATAAGGCTGCATTAAAAGCAGGGTATAATTTTGCTATTACAGTAGAATTATTGCCATCGAATTATACTATAAAACCAGCTGCATTACCAAAAGGAAAATACAGAAGTATTACCGGAAATATAGCTACAGCTTGGGGGTTATTAGCTGCTGCTGAAGCAACGAAATTAAAATTATTTTTAGGAACTTATCCAATTACACCTGCTTCTGATATTTTACATGAACTATCAAAGTATAAAAATTTTGATGTTATTTCTTTTCAAGCTGAAGATGAAATTGCAGGTATTTGCTCTGCTATAGGAGCAAGTTTTGCCGGAAATTTAGCAGTCACATCAACTTCAGGTCCCGGATTAGCTTTAAAAGGTGAAGCGATAGGCTTAGCGATGATGACAGAGCTTCCTATTGTAATTATTGATGTTCAGCGGGGAGGTCCTTCTACAGGGTTACCAACAAAAACTGAACAATCAGATTTAATGCAAGCAGTTTATGGAAGAAATGGAGAAAGCCCTGTAATTGTTATTGCGGCTAGTACACCATCAAATTGTTTTGATTTTGCATACCAAGCTGCAAAATTGGCTTTAGAACACATGACTCCGGTTATTTTATTAACGGATGGATTTATTGCTAATGGTGCCGAACCATGGAGAATTAAGAAATTGGCTGATATGCCTTCAATTACGCTGAATATGGCAATTAAAAAAGAAGGATGGAGTCCATATTTAAGAGATGAGAAAAAACTTGCCAGACAATGGGCTATACCAGGAACAAAAGAATTGGAACACCGAATTGGAGGCCTAGAAAAACAAGATGTTTCTGGAAATGTTTCTTATGAGCCAGAAAATCATGAGAAGATGGTAACCCTTAGAGCTGATAAAGTGAAAAGAGTAGCTAATTTTATTCCTGAGCTTAGTGTTCAAGGAGCTTCAGAAGGAGACTTATTAATTGTTGGTTGGGGAGGAACTTATGGAAGTATTCTTACAGCTTTTAGTGAATTAACTAAAGAATACAAAAACGTTGGTTTTGCACATTTCAATTATATTAATCCACTTCCAAAAAATACGGAAAAAGTTTTTTCTAAATACAAAACTATATTGGTTTGTGAATTAAACTCAGGTCAATTTATCCGTTTACTTAAGGGAGAATTGTCGCAGTTCAATTACCAACAATATAATAAGGTACAAGGATTACCTTTTTCTAAAAAAGAACTAATTAACGAATTTACTAAATATTTAAAATAATTATTTTAATGGAACACTTAGTTAAAGACCAAGAACTCACTTTTAAAGATTTTTCTACCGATCAAGATGTTAGATGGTGTCCGGGTTGCGGAGATTATGCTATCTTGAGTGCTATGCAAAAAGCTTTACCTCAAATAGGAAAAGAGAAAAAAGATATCGTTTTCATTTCCGGAATTGGATGTTCATCTCGTTTTCCTTATTATGTAGAAACGTATGGATTCCATTCAATTCATGGTAGAGCTCCTGCTATTGCTACGGGTGTTAAGTTGGCTAATCCAGATTTAAGTGTTTGGCAAATTACAGGAGATGGAGATGCTTTAGCCATAGGAGGAAATCATTTTGTTCATGTATTAAGAAGAAATGTGGATATCAACATGATTCTTTTTAATAATGAAATTTATGGATTAACCAAAGGACAGTTTTCTCCAACATCAAAAACAGGTATTCAAACTAAATCATCTCCACAAGGAACGGTTGATAAAGCATTTAATCCAGGTAAATTGGCTATTGGAGCTGGAGCAACATTTTTTGCAAGAGTAGTAGATGTTGATCCCAAAAAAATGGTAGATGTTTTTGTTGAAGCAGAAAAACATAGAGGAACTTCTTTAGTGGAAATATTACAGAATTGTGTGATTTTTAATGATAAGGTTTTTTCTGCTGTTACTGATAAAGATCTAAAATTAGATAATCAACTTTGGTTAGAGCATGGTAAACCAATGATATTTGGGAAAGAGAATAATAAAGGTATTCGTTTAAATGGGTTAAAATTAGAAGTGGTTACTATTGGCGAGAACGGTGTTACTGAAAAAGATATTTTAGTGCATGATGCTTATTGCGAGGATGAAACACTACATAATATGTTAGTTAATATGACCTTGCCTGAAATGCCAGTTGCTTTTGGGGTTATAAGAAGTGTTAAAGCATCTACTTTTAATGATAAGTTATGGGAGCAAATCAGCCATGAAAAAACTAAAGCTAAATTTTCTTCTATTGACGAGGTGGTTAATAGTGGAGTAACTTGGGAGATATAAAACTGTTGTTAAGTTATACAAAAAAGAAAAGCGATTGAGTATTACTCAATCGCTTTTCTTTTTTGTATAATTGTTTTTTATTATCTTAATAAGTTAACATGTCCCATCATTTCATGACGTCTGTTTACAAATAACTCTTTGGTTTCTATTCTCCAGACATAAGTTCCTACAGGAGCAGGAGCGCCCATGTATGTTCCATCCCAACCTTCTTCAATGTTGTCTGTTTCAAATATTTTTTCTCCCCATCTGTCAAAAATGTACATTTTGAATTGAGATAAATCAATACCTTCTCCATAAGCTCTAAAAGTTTCATTTAAGTTATCTGAGTCTGGAGTAAATGAGTTAGGTACATAAAACAAGAAGATATCAGTAATAGTTACAACTCTCATTGTAGAGTCAACACAACCATGTTCATTTGTTACTGTAAGCCATACATTATATA